>JACNJI010000114.1 GCA_014382645.1 Verrucomicrobiota bacterium
GGGATGTTTTGGCCCCAGTTTCTTCACAAAGATCGCCTTTGCCTTGATCAGAAAAGCCTTTGCCTTCGGCTTGTCGCCTTTCTTGGCATAGACCTTTCCCAGACTTCGGCAAGCGCTTGCGACTTCGAGATTCCTGGCCCCGAGCTTCTTCAGCATGATTGTCAAGGACTCTTGGTGGCGCCGGATTGCCTTGTCGTATTCGCCATTCAGTTCATGGGCAGAGGCAAGGTTGGCATAGGTGTAGGCAACATTTAGATGTTCCGATCCGAGAGCCTTTATTTCGATTGCGAGGGATAGTCGTTCGGGACGCCTTGTTTCGGATAGCCCAAACCTGTCCAACGGTAGGTCTCACTTCAAGCTGTCGATAATGGCTTGGGCGTTCTTGACGTAGGGGTCTTCCGGCCCCCGTTTCTTGAACCAGATTCCCTTGGCCTTCAGCAAGTGTTCCAACGCCTTCTCCTTGTTTTTCCTCTTCGCGTATACCTTGCCGACGTTGTAGTGGCTGGATGCGAGATCGGGATCATCTGAGTCGAGTGTATCCAGCTCGATCGCGAGGCACTTTTCATAGTACCCGACTGCCTTGTCCTGAACGCCTTTTTTTTCGTAGGCGGAACCTAGGTTGTTGTAGGTGATGGCGACGTCGGGATGTTTCGGCCCGAGAGTTTTCAGTTCGATTGCCAAGCACTTTTCGTAGTATTTCACGGCTTTCTCGTAGTCGCCTTTGCGGGAGTAGGCGCCACCGCCGTTGTTGTAGGTCGTGGCGACTGCCGGGTGCTCGGGTCCAACCGTCTTCAGCCAGATCGCCAAGGCTTTTCCGTGGTTTGCGATGGCCTTGTCGTACTCGGTGCTGTTGTCGTAGGCTGAGCCGAGGTTGTTGTAACTGGTGGCGACGTCGGGATGCTCGACGCCTAGGGCTTTCAGCCTAATAGCCAAGGCTTTTTCGTGGCAGGTGATGGCCTTGGCGTGATCCTCGTTGTTGTCATGGGCCAAGCCAAGGTTGTTGTAGCACGTTGCGACGTCGGGATGCTCGGAGCCGAATTTCTCCAACCAGATCTCCAGAGCCGCATCGTAGTTGGCTATTGCCCTGCCGAACGCTCCCTTTCCGGCATAGGCCGCGCCCGTGCCGTGGTAGGCGGCTGCGATACGGGGATGGTCGGACCCGAGTGACTCCAACCATATCCTGACGGCCCGTTCGTGATAGGCGATGGCGGTGTCGTACTCTCCCTGTTCCAAGCAGACGGAGCCGATATTGTGATAGCTCAAGGCGACTTCGTTATGCTCGGAACCGAGGGCCTTCACTCCAATCTCCAGGGCCTTTTCGTGGTTTGCGATGGCCTTGTCGTATTCGCCTTTTCGGCTGTTGGCGGAGCCGAGCTTGCCGTAGGCGAAGATCCTGTCCTCATCGGACAGGGCATGGGCCAGCACATCCTCGGCGTACTTGATCGCCTTGTCGTTCTCCTTTAAAGCATCTGAAATCTTGCAGAAACCCTTGAGGAAGAAAACGAGCATCGCCTCGTCTTTGTCGGCGCGGTTGTTGAATGCGCCGTAGGCTTCAGTTATCTTATCGTTCGCCCGTACGTACTTCCCCTCATCGAGAAGGGCATTCGCCTCGTCGGCCATCTTCTCGATTTCCTCGTCGGAAAACTTTTCGGCAGCTATACCTGCCTCGGTTGCCTCACCAACCCGTTTTCTATCCTTCGCTTCGTTCCCCTTTCTATCAGAGGACTCGTGCTCACCTCCACACCCCGCCAACATCAGGGCGACGCCAAGGGAGGCAAGCGACTTCTTCATCCATCCAACCTATCTTCCTCTCTCCATCGGTCAAGCCTAGGGGGAGCAGGCATCACTTCCGCGGGGTCGCTCACGATTTTGTGGTATTCGCCTCAAGGTCTCGCGATCACATTTTTCGTTAGCAGTGCACTCGTCGACATCACTGTTTTACCTAACGAGAGGTTTCCAGTTTGTCTGCGGAGGCTGCAGCAACAGAATGAACACATGAACAAAATACCATTCTCGTTATTTCCCTCCCTAGTCTTTTTCTTGTTTCACTTTAGCCTAGCTGCGGACGAGCCAAGACCGGAAAAGAGCAAGGTACGCCTCCAGTTGGACGCCATGCGGGGCAAGCCCGCTCCAAAGCTTGATTTGAAGGGGGGATCAATTCGAAACCGTTTTCGCGGGAAGACCTCATGGGGCAGATCGTGGTTCTCGATTTCTGGGTGACTGGGTGCGGACCTTGCATCCGTTCCGTACCTCATACCAATGAGATGATGGTGAAATACGCCGCCAAGGGTTTTGTCTTCATCGGAGTGTGCGCAAAAAGCGGTTCCGCAAAAATGGCCGCCAACAGTCAAGGAGCACGGCATCAAGTATCCCGTGGCCGTTGGCGTTGGCGCCGGCTTTCATGCCAATAGTTTTCCCGACTATTACCTAATCGACCGATCCGGGGTGCTGCGTTGGGCGGACATCGCCAACTCCGATGTAGAAAAGGCAAAGAAGAAACAATAAGACCTGGGAATAATGGCCTCTCCTTTGGCCTCCTCGAGCAAAATGAAGCCCAACGCTATCATCGCGAAGGCGATGATGGGCGGTATTGCGTTGACGACGATCAGGATGCAGAGGGCATTTATTTCTCGTCTTTCAGGAAGAAGCCGGCGAAGGCAGCCAAGGCATTTGCGTACATGCCGATTCGGATAGAGTAGGGAACTAGCATGACGTACTTGTCCGCAAGTTCCGTGTCGCCGAACTCGAACAGGAATGCTACGATTGCTATCCCGTAGGCACCGAAAGAAAGCAAGAGCAGTCAACAGGAAGCCAGAGTTGCCCGCAGTTCTTACAGTTTTGGGAAATTGCCCATGGTCTCGACATTTGTATACGCGTCCCGAACCTATCAATCATATTGTTCGGGAATTGCCTGAACGCAAATTAGCAGAGAGCTTTGAGGGCGATTTGGTTCTCTCGGAGTTTGGCTTGATTTTCTGCGAGTTGTCGGCGGGCTCCCTCGATCACTTTGGGGGGAGCCTTGGCGGTGAAGCTTTCGTTGCTTAGGCGTGCCTCGGTAGAGGCGACGACTTTGCAGAGGTTGGCGATTTCCTTGTCGAGGCGGGCCCGTTCGGCGTCGAGGTCGATGCCGGATGCGAGGTCTAAAAAAACGGTTCCGAGCGGAGTAACGACGGAGGGCTGCCCGGTGGGTGCCTTGACGGTACGCTCGAAGGATGCTGCGCCTACGAAAAGGAGTAGCTTTTCCTTATGCCTTTCCAGAGTGTCGGACTTTGCGTCGTCGGCAAGGTAATGGAGGGCGACTTCCCTGTTGGTGGCTAGACCACGTTCGGCCTTGAGGGCCCGGAGAGCAGTTACGACTTCGCGGAGGGCCGCAATTTCCGCACCTGCTTCTTCATCTAGGGTGATGCCTCGCGTGGAAAGGGCTTCGCGGATTGCGGCACCTTCTCCCGGGTCGACGTACTGTATGGAGGAACTGTGTAGGGAGTAGCCTAGGCGCTGCCAAAGTTCCTCGGTGATGAAAGGTGTGGCGGGATGGAGAAGCAGCAGGGTCTGGCGTAGGCAGAGATCTTGCACGGCGAGGCAGGTCTCGCGTAGGGAATCGTCGCGTAGCTTGGCTTTGGAGACTTCGACGTACCAATCGCAGAAGTCGTGCCAGAAGAACCGATAAATGCCGTGCAGGACTGCGTTGAACTCGTAGGCTTGGTGCTCCCGTTCAACTTGGTCGAGTGTTTCGACGAGTCGGGCGAGGATGGCGTGGTCTTCGGCATCCAACTTGTCTGGTTCGAGTCGGGCGAGAATGGCGTCGATAGACGAGTTCTCACGGGCTTCGCCGGACATCCTGCGAAATCGTGAGACGTTCCAGAGTTTGTTGCAGAAATTGCGGCCTTGCTCGATGCTTTCCTCGGAGAAGCGTATGTCTTGTCCCTTTGGAGCGATGCTCATTATGCCGTGGCGGAGACCATCGGCCCCGAATTTGGCGATGAGATCGAGGGGGTCGGGGGAGTTGCCCAAGGATTTTGACATCTTGCGACCACGGGAGTCTCGAATGATGCCCGTGAAATAGACGTCGCGAAAGGGAATGCGCCGCTTGATCTCCTCGTCGGATAGAATTTCTTCCTTGTCCGTAGGTTCGCCCATGAACTCGAGGCCCGCCATGATCATGCGGGCGACCCAGAAGAAGATGATGTCGGGCCCCGTGACGAGGGCTGAGGTGGGGTAGAAGGAGGCTAAGTCCTGCTCTGCCATTGCTTTCTCATCGGGCCACCCCATGGTGGCGAATGGCCAAAGCCAGGAGGAGGCCCAAGTGTCGAGAACGTCTTCGTCCTGTTCCCAGTTTTCCGGATCCTCGGGACCGTTTAGAGAGACGTGCCAGTTGGCGGGATCGGATCGATCTTCGCCCATCTTGTACCATACGGGAATGCGATGTCCCCACCAGAGTTGGCGAGATATGCACCAGTCCTTGATGTTGTCCAGCCAGTGCAGGTAGGTTTTTTCCCAGCGTTCGGGGAAATAGCGTATGAAACCTTCCTTAACGGCCCTTTTGGCTTCCTCGACGCGAGGATATTTCAGAAACCATTGCTCGGATAGGCGCGGTTCAATGGGAACGTCGGCTCGTTCGGAAAAGCCCACGTTGTTCGAGTGAGCCTCCTCGTCAACGAGACTGCCGTTTTCTTTCAACCTCTCGACGGTGGCTTTTCGCGCGGCAAAGCGATCCATGCCCGCGAAGTCGGGACCTGCGTGTTCGTTTAAGGTTCCGTCGGGATTGAGAATCTCGATAATCGGCAGGTCATGCCGTTGGCCAATTTCAAAGTCCAGTTGATCATGGGCGGGTGTGATCTTGAGCATACCGGTGCCGAAGTCCTTTTCCACGGCTTCGTCGGCGATGATGGGTATGGGAGTTTCTTGCAGGGGGCGAATGACGTGCTTGCCCTTGAGCCTCGGCCAACGTTCATCATCCGGGTGTATGGCTACGGCGACGTCGCCCATGATGGTTTCGGGGCGAGTGGTGGATACGTCGAGGTAGACGCCCGGCGTTTCCATAATTTGATAGCGAACCTTGTAGAGGATGCTATCCTGCGGTTTCATGACGACCTCCTCGTCGGAAAGGGCGGTGAGGCTGGCCGGACACCAGTTCACCATACGTTTGCCCCGATATACGTAACCCCGCTCGAACAATTTAACGAAACCGCTAAGCACAGCCTGGGAATAGTCATCGTCCAAAGTGTGAACATTCCGTTCCCAATCGCACGAACAGCCAAGTTTACGGAGTTGCCTGAGGATGATCCCGCCATGCTTATCGCGCCATTCGACGGCTCGTTCGATAAATTTCTCCCGACCTAGATCTCGACGGCTCAACCCTTCTTCCCTTAGAGCCTTTTCCACCTTCGTTTGGGTGGCGATGCCTGCGTGGTCCGTGCCCGGTAACCACATTACGGCGGCTCCCTTTTGGCGTGCTCTTCGGGATAGAATGTCCTGAATGGTATTGTTCAGTACATGGCCCATGGTCAAAACTCCCGTTACGTTCGGTGGAGGAATGACGATGGAATAGGTCGATTGTCCTGCCGAGGGTTTACCCGCAAAACAACCGTCTTCCTCCCAACGGGAATACCAGCGGTCTTCGACTTCGCTTGGGGCGTATGCTTTAGGGATTTCGAGTTCGTTGCTCATGCTTTTTCGGTAAAACCGTTTTAGGTTAGCGAATTCGTCGAGCTTGGCGAGAAAAAGCGCGTGTGCGACCTGCTTGAAAAAACTTCACCTGCTTTTTTTTGAAAAAAGGAGTCAGTAAGATTCCGGCGGCAAATCCTCCCAAGTGAGCCGCTACCGCTACGCCACCTCCCTCGCTCATTGAGGTAGGGAAGGCGAGGATTTGCTCGATTATCCAAATCCCCAGTACCAAATAGGCTGGAACTAGTACCGTGCCGATGAAGATGATGAACCAGTAAAAGACTCGAACGTTCGCTCGCGGGTAGAGCAAAAGATAGCCGGCGATAACTCCGGAGATCGCTCCCGAAGCACCGACCATGGGTACGTTCGACGAGGGATCGACCAGCCCTTGGGAGACCGCTGCGAGCAGACCACAGGTAAGGTAAAAGAGGGAAAAGCGAACCTTCCCCATGGCGTCTTCCACATTGTCGCCGTAGAGGTAGAGAAACAACATGTTTCCCAAAATGTGGGCGATGCCTCCATGACTAAACATTGAGGTGAAAACGGTTGCCCATTCCCATAATACATCTCCGGACTCCTCGAAGCTAAGTTGCCCGAAGAAAGTTACCGGAAGGAAGGCGAAATTAGAGAAATAGGTAGCCTGCTCGGATGGAGGCAAGGAAAACTGCCATGCGAAGAATACCCATAAATTGGCGGCGATTATTACCCAAGTCAAGTAGGGGAAACTCTTTGCTTGATTATCGTCTTTGTAGGGGAAAATTACAAACATGGCTGACCGTTGTCCTAACGATATAGACTGAGAGGTAAAGCCCAACGACACTTGAACCCTCGTTTTTTTGCTTGTTGCTCGCTCTCGATTATTTATTGCTGGAAGGCAAATGGATGATTCGTTCGATAGATTGGCGGTCTTTCAAACCGATGAAGGCATAACTTTGGCTTTTGGCGAGCGAACCTATTTCATCGGCGTCGACGAACCCTTTTACAACATAGCCCAAAAAGCCTTGGCCCAAGAGGATTACGTACCCTTTTACGTGGAGATGGCCAAGCGGGAGGGATTGGGCGAAGAGCTTCGCGACGCGTTGCTCCGGGAAGTGACGCGTCTTGAGCGAGAATGAGAATTAGCCTTCTCCCATTGCCGCTTGGTTTAGGGCGATCAAGGCCAAGGCTGAGCATAGGATCGGGTCGTCTTCCTTCATGAGGCGACCTTGAGGGTTGAGGAATGAACCGTCTTCGTTTTGCCTCTCTGCGAGGAATGTCCGTAGGTTCTTGCGCCAGTCCTCGGCTATGGCGAGTTGGTAGAATACCTGAGCTCTTGCGGCGCAGTGATAGTAAATCATGGATTCTGCCCATGGTTCGGAATGCTCGGCAGGGATGCCCGAGGGCAGATCCCAACCTGAATGCCGTTCTAGCCAACGAACAGCGTCAAGTACACGATCGTCGGTTTGGTGAATGCCAGTCGCGAGTAAAGCGAGGATGCCGTCGCAAGTCGCCGTGGCGTAACTGCGGTAGTAAGGTCTCCCGGTAAGAGGATTCTTGGCGATGCGTCCCTTGTTGGCGTAGCTCACGTTCGGAGAAGAGAAAAAGCCGCCGTCGTAGGGTGGGGGAATGAATCCGGAAGTCATGAGACTCTTTGTGGGTATTAGTGGTGAACGGATTTCCTTGGGACTCTTTTGAACTAGAGAAAGAAAGCACAGGGCTCGTGACTTAATTTCTGCATCGACCTTGTTAGCTTCGTCCAAAGCCGCCAGAACGCGCCGGGTGTGGGAGAGGTCAACGAAACTGGAGAGAGTGGGGCGCTGGTTGATCCCGAAGCCCCAACCGCCGTAGGCAGGAGAATCGGGACTGAATCCCGCCGCCTCTGCAAATTGTTGAAGCACGAGGTAGCGAGCCAAAGCATCGATGCGTGTTTTGTCGTCTTCTTGACCGTATCGGAGAAAGCAACGCAGGGCGTAGGAGGTGGCATAGTTCGGGTAATCGAGGATATGGGGATCGGCCCGACCGTGAATGCTGTTCTTATTCCCCATCCGCCTGAGAAAGTTCATTGACTTTTCGACAGCGCCCTCGGGTGGGGGCGCCATGTCGTTCCGAACTTCGGATAGGACGAAAAGGATGAATGGCGTGAGTGATTGCCCCGACTTCAATAGACCGTAGGTTTCGCTTCGCCAACTGCCGTCCGGTGACTGTTTGCTCCATAAGTAATCGGTTACCCTGATCAGCGACTCCTTCACCTTCGGTGGTGGAGAGGCGTCCCGCTCGGCGAAACTTGCGAACGGGACGCACAATCCTCCCAACACTCCAAGAGACCATTTCAAAAAGAAGATTTTAGATGGTTTCATGGATTTCTGTTTGGTCGAAGGTAAGTTTTTATTTGGCAGCTACTTTTCCGTTCCCGCCCTCTTCCTGTTTTCCGGAGGAGGCCAGAGCGGCGTTGCGGAGCATTTTGGTGTCGCGATAGGTGTTCAGGCACTGGATCACCGCAGCAGTACAAAAAACCGGGCTAGTGATGCAGTGATGCCCGCTCCAGCTGCCGTTCGGGTTCTGGATCTTGTTCAATCGATGGTGCATCTTTTCGTCCCATTTTTCCCATGCTTCTCCTCCTGTGATGACGAGCGATTCGCTCGTCATGAGATAGCTGAGGTATTCCTCTCCGCCGTTGTTGCCGAAGCCGGTAAGTAGTGCCTCGTCGTTCTGTACTCGAGCTTGTTGGCGTTCGTTTTGGGATACGGATTGGGCCAGTTTGTCAGCCTTTTCCTGAGCTACGCCGATTTTACGCAGGTTGTCCGCATTCACTTGGGCGTTCTTTTCAAGTTTGCCCTCTTTCTTTGCAGTATCAATCAAGTCGTGGGCTTCCCAAGTCTCGGCGGCCGTAGCTCGCTGGGCGCTCGCGAATGCATACAATTCGACTCCTGCGGCAGTATCGGCTTTTGCTTTGCCCGAGGAGGGGTCGATGTTTCCTTTCTGGTTGTCGCGTGCTCGGTCGAGGGCTTTTTGATCCACTTGTTTTCCTGCAACTTGGGCAAGTTCAAGGGCTTGTCCCGCGAGAGAGGATTGCAGAACAGGAGCCCAACCGCCTCCGCCACTCCAGCTTCCATCTTTTTGCTGGGAACCTTGGATTTTTGCTATGCATTTGTCGATTGCCTTGTCGACTCGTTTGCGGAGTTTGTCCTTCTTCGGGAATTCGTTCAGCACGCGTGCGAGGTAGCGAGCAGTGAGTGAGGTGTCGACGTAAGCTCCCATCTTTGCCTGAGGTTGCGTGCCTGTTAGGTTTGTGATGCGTGGACCTTCCTTGGGTGCTTTCTCTACGACTTTAACGAGGGCTTCGGTTGCCCGACGAACGACATCCTTATACTTGCCCTTTTTCGGTGTGTGTCCCGAGCGTACGAATGCCATAGCGGCGAACGAGGTGGTTGCGGGATCGCCCTTCACTGCATGTGGGTCGCGGACTTGCTGGCTGGAACTAACGCCTGCACCCCATGACCCGTCTTCGTGCTGGGCTTGAGCGAGCCAGTCGAGGGACTTTTCGACGAATTTCGGAGTGGTTTCCAGTTTGTACTTGTAGTCGCTTTCGATTTTGTCGAGTGCATGGGAAGCATTTTGTTGATCGTTGCTTACTCCGCGAATGCGGGCACCGAAAGAAGAGCTTTCCTGCAAAAGTTCGACCCGCTCGGATTTGCGGTCAAGTTTCTTCTTCGTTCTATTCGTCTCGATCTGCGGTTTTTCTTCTTTTGCTGTTTGCAACAGTGAAGCGGGTGAACTTTTGGCCGCTACGAGATGTAAGGCGACCATAGTTGCCAAGCCAATTATTATTGTAGGTTTCTTCATCGTGGATATCTCCTTGGTTTTGGGTTCTGAATACGAGTTTATGTAATTAGGATGCGTCAGTCGGCGCATTCTTAGAAACCAGTATGCCGGAACTTTTGGAGAAAGTTGTTCGAGAGGCGTAAAACGAAGGTCAAAAAAACGTCATGAAAGCTGTCCTTCCATCTTGGCCTTCCTTGGATGTACCACGAAGGTTTTTGGGATGGGGGATTCTATCTCAATAGTTTGAATCCAAAGTGAACCATTCCCATTTTAGCTTGTCGAAAAAGTATATGGATTTGTCGACTCCTTTCCTCCTCGGAGTCATCCTTATTTGTGATGCCAAAGCCAACCGGACGCTTCTGATTTATCCGATGTTGGAGTTTAAATAACTTTTTTGGCACCGGCAGTTGTAGTTGGGAGTGATTGATCCTTGGCCGAATGAAAAAGAGATTCGTTGCAATGCCCATGACACTTTGCGTAGGCTCGAGTTTAGATTGCGAGAAGGTGCTGTCGTACTTTGCTTCTCGGACAGGAAGGTATTCGAGTTGTCAAGCCATCCATCGGGCAGGGAACATTCGGCAAAGACTGAAATTTTACCAGTGCCGCGATAGTAAGTAATCGACTGAGATTCTGGTTATCTTCGACTGACTCCGGAGGCGATTGCAGCTTTCTTTACGGCTCGGGCCACGTTGCGTGCGACTGAACGGTCGAACACGCTAGGTATGATGTAGTCGGCGCCGAGGTCTTCCGGATCGATGCTGTTGGCGATGGCGTGGGCGGCTGCGAGTTTCATTGCTTCGTTTATTCTTGTGGCCCGAGCATCAAGGGCTCCACGAAACAGACCGGGGAAACATAGAACGTTGTTGATCTGATTTGGATAATCAGACCGGCCTGTAGCCATGACGGCAACGTGGGGCAAGGCCTCTTCCGGTTTGATTTCCGGAGTGGGGTTGCTCATAGCAAAGACAATTGCATTATCGGCCATTCGGCTCACGTCGTCGGCATCGATGACATCTGGGCCAGAAAGCCCCACGAAGAGGTCGGCATCTTCAATTAGTTGCTGAATCGATCCTTTTAGCTTATCTGGATTTGTTGCTTCGGCATAGGCCTGCTTGGATTCATTCATGTCCTCACGGCCGACATACAGGGCGCCTTTCCGGTCGAATCCTATGATGTTTTGAACTCCCACATCCTGTATCATTTTAGTACATGCGGTACCTGCGGCACCGACGCCGGCAACTATGACCTTGAGATCCTTTGCTTTTTTGTTTACGTACTTTAGAGCATTGATGAGAGCCGCCGTCATGACTACTGCCGTGCCATGTTGGTCATCGTGAAAAACGGGAATGTCGAGCTCTTCCTGCAGGCGTTTCTCAATCTCAAAGCAACGGGGAGCGGAGATGTCTTCCAAGTTCACTCCGCCAAATGTAGGTGCCACTGCCTTGACGAACTGGATGATTTCATCGGTATCTTTTGTATTGATACACAGAGGGAAGGCATCAACTCCTCCGAATTCCTTAAAAAGCATGGCTTTACCTTCCATGACAGGCATGGCGGCCTCCGGGCCGATGTCGCCAAGTCCCAATACTGCCGTTCCGTCTGATACGATCGCTACGGTGTTTTTCTTGATGGTCAGCTTGTGGGCAAGATCAACATTTTCGTGAATGGCCATGCACACGCGCGCCACACCGGGGGTGTAAACCATGCTGAGTTCGTCACGGGTTTTTACAGACGACTTGCAGCCGGTTTCCAATTTGCCACCAAGATGAAGTAGAAACGTACGATCGGAAACATGGATGATTTCAACCCCTTCAATGCTGTTGATGGCTTGCTGAATGGCTTCAGCTTGTTCGGGGCCACTGGTATCAATCGTGATATCCCGAATGATGCGACCTTTATTAACTCGAACTATATCAATGGCTCCAGTGTTACCCCCCAGGTTTCCGACCTCCGTCATGACTTTGGCCAAGAGCCCCGGAGAATGATCGAGCTGCATGCGAATGGTAATTGAATTTGAAGCTGAAGTATGACTCATGTGTGTTGCTAATGCTTTAAAGGTTTGCTGTTCCGTTGCAGGGGATTACTTGCCATATCAACGAGCCAGTGCTCTTCCTGCCGGTCTGGGGCTTGACTCATTTTTTACTGGTTTGCTATAGATGTGGCTAAATTAAATACCTGTGCTCATGTGACCATCCATTGGGTCTAGGGCTTAATGTGAAAAACTGAATAAGTTCATACCATCACTCACCTTCGCCCACTTTAAGAAACCTGCGAGTGCTCGAAATCTCCGCTCCTTGTCAGACTGTTAAGCTTCGGTTGGCGTAGGGGAGGGCACTTCTTCGGCATCACTGCAGAACTTGTCGAACGATTAATCATAGCTTAAAGAAAAAATGGGTTTTCTTGACGGTTCTCGCTATGAGCGATTCTGCAACCAACGGTTGCCCACCATCTGTTATGGCCTCGTTTACTTTGTCCGCCAATATGGTGCCGGATGTCTCCATGCCGCTGTCGCCCATGAGCCCTCGAGTGGCACCCTCTGCGATTACCTTGTATGGCATGATGGTGTACCTTTGTTGAATCTTGTGATTTAAATTTTTGGATCTGAAGGGCTGAGTATGGGGGTGCCTTTCAACTCTATGGGAGTGAGTTTTGTTCCTTTGCCTAGAGGGCGCGCCTTGATTCCGGTCACCCTCAAACCCTTCCCCTCGGGTTGCAATTCGAAACGCAGTCTGAATGGCTTTTCGGTGGGACCTTCGAAGCTCACCCAAATAGCGTTCTTCCCTAGGATGTGCTCTTCCTTCCACGTCCCTTGCAGCGTATCGGGGAAGTATCCTGTAATCCGTGCTTTTTTATCCAAGTCCATGTTGATCACGATTTCTTTGCCGTTCACATTGCCCGAGTAGCTCCCATCGAAATCGCTTCCACAGGACAACAGTAGGACAGTTGCTGCCGGAATGAGGATTTGAGTAAGGGCCCGAAAATTCATGAATTCAGAAGATAGCATGCTTCTTGCCCATTAGGCTATTACCAATTAACCAAAATCTTGGAATGGTAAGGAAGCGTTCTAGACGTCGATTACGTCGTCGTCGTGATGGGGGCGATTCTCGGTGCTTCCGGATTGGGCTCTGAAGTCCATTTTGGCTTTTGCCGCGAATCGTTCTCGTAGGCGATTGCGAACGTATCTTCTTATACCCGGCATCATTAGGGCGAAGCCGGCAATGTCGGTGAGGAGTCCGGGCGTGAGCAGTACGAGGCCCCCTATTAGGACGAGGACTCCCTCGATGAGTTCTCCCGCCGGGACTCGTCCGGCTTGGATTTCCCTTTGCATCCTCGACAAAATGGAGTGCCCTTGGCTTCTGGCGAGATGGGCACCCCAAAAACCCGTGAGAATGACAAGACCGATGGTCGGAATTGGTCCAACGATCCTTCCCATGCTTACGAGCAAGTAAAGCTCGATGAGCGGAACGGTGATGAAGAGGATGAGTAGGCGAGCGAACACGTGGTCGGGTTTTGGGTGGTAACGGAAAGCTAGCGCCGTTCCTTGGCGAATACGACTTGGCGGCCACGAACTTGGTCGCGGACTTGGCCGTCGCGATAGGCGATTTTACCGGAGGCGATGGTGGCGGCAATGCGGGAGCGAAAGCTTTGGCCATCGAAGGGAGACCATCCGCATTTGGATTGGAGGGTGTTTGGCGTGACGTGGGTTTCGGAGTGGGTGTCGACCAACACGAGATCGGCCCAGTGCCCTTCGCGGAGGAATCCCCGCTCTTGAATGCCGAACAGGCGGGCGGGTGCGTGGCAGGCTCGCTCCACTATGGTTTCGAGGGTGAAGACGCCGTCGCGCCAAAGCTCTAGAAGGATTAGCAGCGAGTGTTGAACCAGAGGTAGACCTGATGGAGCTTGAAAGTAGGAGGACTCCTTCTCCTTGAAAGTGTGAGGCGCGTGGTCGGTTGCGATTACGTCTATCCGACCATCGTTGACTGCCTTGCGGATGGCTTGGCAATCGGAAGGTTTCTTGATGGCGGGGTTGCATTTCACCAGAGATCCATGGGTGGCGTAGGCGGAGTCGTCGAAGTGAAGGTGATGAACGCAGGCTTCGGCGGTAATGCGTTTTTCGTCAACGGGACCTACTTCGAAAAGGTCGAGCTCTTCGGCTGTCGTAATATGGAGGACATGCAGTCGGGCGTTGTTTCGGCGAGCCAGTTCTACGGCGAAGGTGGAGGAACGCAAGCAGGCTTCGCGGGAACGGATTTCGGGGTGGGCGGAGAAGGGAACCTCATCTCCGAGCCGCTCTCGAAAGGCTTTTTCGTTTTCGAGGATGGTAGGAGAATGCTCGCAGTGAGTGGCGATTGGGGTAGGGGCGTGCCGGAATATTTCCTCCAGCGCGGTTTCATCGTCCACCAGCATGTCGCCCGTGGATGAACCCATAAAGATTTTTACGCCTGCAATTTCTTCGGGAGGCGCTGTTTTTACATCCTCGATGTTGGTGTTGGTTGCGCCTAGATAAAAGGAGTAGTTGACGGCGGAGTCGCGAGCGGCGATGGCGAGCTTGTCGCGTATTCGCTCCATCGAGGTGGTGGGTGGCACCACGTTTGGCATCTCCATGAAGGTGGTTACGCCGCCTGCCGCCGCGGCCCGAGACTCGGAAGCGATGGTGCCTTTGTGGGTGTGGCCGGGTTCCCGAAAATGGACTTGATCGTCGATTAGGCCGGGGAGCAGGTAATGATCTGCGGCATCGATCGTTTCGTCTGCCGTGACGGCCGAAAGGTCGCTTTCTATTCGAGAGATACGGCCGTAGCTATCGACTAAAACATCTTGTTCCTCGATTGTGCCTTCGTTGACGAGTTTGGCTCCGAGAATGAGGAGGCTACCCATTCCTAACGGTTCCAAGGGAAGATAGCGAGTATGCGGGCGAGACCGCAAAACCCGGTTAGACCGGAAAAGACTAGGCCTGCTCCAAAAAATGCGGGTGCTGCTAGCCAGCGTATGTCTTCGGAAAAATAGCAGGCTGCAGTACCTGCTATTACGAGAATGCCGATAGCTATACGAACTTGACGGTCAAGTGGTATGCCTTTTCCACCTGCCCCATCTACGGGCATTCCTTCGTGGCTCCAGTTGTCGAGCCCACCCGTAAGCAAGTAAATGTTTTCCATGCCTTCCTTCGACAGTTTCTTGGCCGCTTTATCTGCCCTTACTCCTGATTGGCAAGTGATGCATAGGGGGATACCGATTTTCGAGGTTTTAAGCTGGGCGATCGTTTCGTTGTCGAGCGAGCTGAGCGGAATGTTTTCTGAATCCGCGATTCGTTCTTTACGAAACTCGGCGTGGGAGCGCACATCGATTATCCGAACGGCGCCATCAGCAATACGTTGAGCGAGAGCGCGAGGAGAAAAAGTCGAACTTGGAGAGCTCATTTATTTGGTCTGCCCGTTACCTCGGACTTGGTATTTATAGGTGCACAGTTCCCTCAAGCCCATGGGGCCGCGGGCGTGAAGGCGGTCGGTGGAAATACCGATTTCGGAACCTAGGCCGAACTCAAATCCATCGGTAAAGCGGGTGCTGGCGTTCCAATACACCGTGGAGGTGTCGATGGCTGCGAGGAAGCGTTCGGCGGTAAGTTCGTCGGTGGTGACTATCGCATCGCTATGGCCACTCCCGTAATGGTTTATTACATCGATAGCATCTTCTAATGAATCGACGATTTTGATCGATAGAATGAGGTCGAGGAACTCGGTATGGAAGTCTTCTTCGGTGGCTTCTCCGACCGTAAGTGATGGGCGAGCATCATTCAGGATCGAACGGGCCTCGGCGTCTGCCCGCACTTCGCAGTTCGACTCGGCGAGAGCATCTAGGGTCTCAGGGAGAAAGGCGGAGGCTATCTCGCGATGTACGATGAGATTCTCGATGGCGTTGCACACTCCCGGGCGCCCGCACTTGGCCGTAATCGCTATTTTTCTAGCTAAATCAAGATCGGCTTTAGAGTCGACGTATAGGTTGCAGACACCCTTGTAGTGTTTGATCACGGGGATTCGACTGTGTTCGGTGACGAACCGAATGAGGGCTTCGCCTCCCCGAGGAATGATGCAGTGTATATTCTCGTCCTGCTTGAGCAAGTGGTTGAGGGCCTCGCGATCCGTGGTGGGAATTAAAAGGACGGCGTCTTGCGGGACATCCGTTTCTTCTAAAGCATCCCGTACCAGTTCGGCTAAGGCTGAATTTGAATGAAAGGCTTCCTTCCCTCCACGAAGAATAGACGCATTACCCGACTTCAGGCAGAGCGACGCACAGTCGATGGTAACGTTTGGTCGGGATTCGTAGATAATGCCGATAACACCTATTGGCACACTAACTTTACGAATGTCGAGGCCATTGGGCCTGATTGAGCTTTCGATCACTTGACCTACCGGGTCGGGCAAGGCGGCGACTTGTCGTACGCCTTCAACCATTCCCGCAATTCGATCGGGCGTTAGTCTGAGTCTGTCGATTAAGGCGTCAGGGAGGCCGTTTTTCTGGCCTGCGTCTAGGTCGAGTTCGTTTTTTCGGATCAGGGTCGCAGCTCGTTTTTCAATCAAGAGAGCGATACTTTCAAGCGCGGCGTTTTTCTTCTCGGCGGATAGGGTCCCCAAGATGAACGAAGCCTTGCGTGCCCTTTGGGCTAATTCACTTACTTGGCTCTCTATATTTTCAGTTGTCATGAAAAATTAGATTCAATCATACGTCGAATATCCGTTTGGGGAAAGAATGAATCTCAATTTGGTTTTACAATCGATAAAGGATATCCTTCAAAACAGAAGGCGTGGAGCTCACATGAACCCCACGCCTCCTATTTGAACAGTGTCTTCTTGAGATTATTTTTCCGTCGTTTTCTTTTTTCCGGGACGTTTGCCGGCTTCGCGACCCGGTCGTCCGCCCCGATTTTTCCTCATTTCCGCGAAGGCTGCCTTTCGCTCTTCTTCGTTGAGTTTTCCGTCCCCGTCCTTGTCGAACTTTTCCACCATCTCCTTGCGACGTTTTTGCCCCTCTTCGCGAAGAGCGGCTCTTTCTTCTTCATTCAGTTTGCCATCTCCGTCCTTGTCGAACTTCTTTATGAGTTCGGCCGGAGGTCTGGGAGGACGCCCGCCGCCGAATGATTTTCTAGCTTCCGCTCTTTCCTCTTCGCTAAGCTTCCCGTCGCCATCTTTGTCGAACTTCTTGAGAATTGCTTCTCTATTAGGTGGGGCTCCTCGTTGCGAGGTGGGTTTTCGTTCTTTTTGGGCCGGTTTGTCTTCCGCACAGAGACCACCGAGTCCAAATGCAAGGGTTAAGCTGATTATGAGTATTTTTTTCATGGGTTTGATGATTGGTTGTTCTTTGATTTCACGAAAGCCAATTGTTAATGGCCTTACTGATAATATGTTGTAACTGATTTATGTGACGAAAAGTTTCAACAAACTTCTCGTTGCGTTGATAAGGAGACATCTGAGCTTCATCTCTTAATTTCCTTGATTGAAAGTCAGAAGTTGATCTTATTACCAGAATGCGCGCAACCCTCTTTGCGACTGTTTCAGTTCTTATCTTCACTTTCAGCCTTTCCTGCTTCGCGGCGAAAGAAGGATTAGAAATTCGCCCATTGCTTCCTCGAAAAGCCTCTGGCTCAACTTTATTTTCCTTGTTGGCCGATAACGCGACTGGTGTTGGTTACGTCAAGAACGCCCTTTCGAAAAAGCTACTTTTGCGTTTGCATGAAAGTCCTTCTTTTTCGGATAAACCGGGTATACTTGGCGTGTGCTCGGGAGATTTTGACGGGGACGATCTGCCCGACCTATTTTTTTCCTATCCCTATGGCGGTCATCGTCTTTTTCGTAACTTGGGTGGTTTTCGCTTCGAAGACGTAACTGAAAATGTTGGCCTTCGTGAAACCGTGGCCGATCACTGGGGAGTCGGTTGCTGTTTTGTCGATCACGACGGCGACGGCGATCTCGATATATTTGTGGCGGGTTCTGGAGATGTTAACTTGTTATTGGATAATCGGGACGACGGATCTTTTCGCAATATTGCAAAGAAGTTAGGCATTGCTCACGAAGGCGACAACGTACAGATGGCTTTCGAAGACTATGATCTGGACGGTGATCTGGACGGTTACTTGGTGACCAATCGCGAAACCCATCTGCCCCCGGCTCCCAAGGGCTTGCGTGTCGAGGTTACATTCCGCAAAGGCATCCCCGTAATCGAGGAGAAGTACCGTGAGCGGTATGACGTCGTCTTCCATCCCACGGATCGCTTGTATGTGACTGAGGCGGGTGAATACGATCACCTTTTTCGAAACGACGGATCCCGATTTAAGGATGTCAGCGAAGAAGTTGGTTTACTCGGTACCGATCAAGGTCTTTCCGCATCTTGGTTTGATTATGACGATGACGGTTTTCCCGACCTTTACGTAGCCAATGACTTTTTCGGGCATGATCGTCTTTACCACAATAAGAGAAACGGTAGTTTCGAGGAAGTTGCCCGTGATGTGCTACCGCATACTCCTTGGTTTTCCATGGGGACCGATGTCGCCGACGTAAACAACGATGGCCTTTTCGACTTGATGGGATCCGATATGGCGGGTTCCGGTCACTACAAATCTAAAATCGGTATGGGAGACATGCAGAAAAGCAGTTGGTTTCTAACCACCTCGCATCCACCTCAATACATGCGCAACGCCCTCTATCTTAATGCGGGCAGAGGACGCTTTCTCGAGGTCGCTCAACTTGCTGGTCTAGCTAATACCGATTGGACTTGGTCTCTCAAGTTTGCCGATCTCGACAACGATGGCCGAATCGATCTCTTTGGAACGAACGGCATGGTTCACGACCAAACAAATTCCGATCTGAAGTCTCGGGCCGAGTCCTTCGAGCTGCCAGCTGAAAAGGCCGCCTTCTGGCAAAAGACTCCTCCCAAGCGCGATCGGAATTTTGCTTTTCGCAATCTAGGTGATCTCCGTTTTGCATCTGTTGGGGCTAAATGGGGGCTCGACTTCAACGGGGTCAGCTATGGCGCGGCCATAGCCGATTTTGATGGCGATGGTGATCTCGACCTCGCGGTAGCGTCGCTGGAGGATCCTGTTCGTCTCTACCGCAACGAGTCGAAAACCGGTCACCTGATAAAAATTCGTTTAAAAGGTAGGAAGCGAAACAGTCACGGGATTGGCGCCAAGGTCACGATTCAAACGGAGGTCGGTATCCAAGCTCGCTATCTCAACTCTTGCCAAGGTTATGCCTCGGCAAACGATCCGATCATTCACTTTGGGGTTGGGGATGCAACAGTCATCAAACGACTTACGGTTCGCTGGCCTTTGGGCCTCAAGCAAACCTTTGAGAATCTTCCAGTGGATAAGTTTTTCGTTATTTCCGAGCCATCCGAAGCCGAATCTTCTCCTTCTTCTCCGGAACCTTTGCCCCTGCTGGTTGCCTCCAACGCGTTGTCCGCCTTTCAACACAAGGAAAATGATTTTGACGACTTTAAGCTTCAACCGCTTCTTCCTCATCGGCTCTCTCGATTTGGTCCTGGAATGGCTTGGGGCGACGTCGATTTCGATGGAGACGAAGACATCTTTCTCGGCGGAGCTTCGGGACAGCCTTCCGTCCTAGCGCTTAATGATGGTAACGGAACTTTCACCCAAAAGAAATTACCTTACTTCGAGAACGAGCAACTTCTCCCCTTTGAGGATATGGGAGCCGTGTTTCTTGACGCGGATTCCGATGGTGATCTTGATCTCTACGTTGTCAGTGGCGGTTTCGACCCTCGGCCTAAACCTCTCTACCTCCGGGATCGCCTTTATCTTAATGATGGAAAGGGGCAGTTGACTCTCGACTTGGACGGAACTCCCAACATTCGAGACAGCGGAGGCCCCGTCGCTGCAGCAGATTTCGATCGGGATGGTGACCTTGACTTGTTCGTAGGAGGAAGAGTGGTTCGTGGACGTTATCCGACTACCCCGAACAGTCGACTCTTGCGCAACGACAACGGAAAGTTTGTGGATGCGACCGACCTTCTTGCTGTTGGTCTTGGAACTACGGGTATGGTTACGGGAGCCTTGTGGAGTGACTTCGACGGCGACGGTTGGCTCGACCTGTTGGTGACTCGCGAATGGGGTCCCGTTGGCGTGTGGAAAAATTCGGGAGGCAAGCTTACCAACGTTTCGGTCGCGGCCGGCACTGCCGAGCTGCTAGGCTGGTGGACTGGAATTGCCGCCGCAGATATAGATGAGGATGGGGATATGGACTACGCCCTAGGCAACCTTGGTCTCAATTCAAAATATCATGCTTCCAAGGAAAAACCTTACTTGGCCTATTTCGGCGACCTTGATGGTTCCGGAGTTCACCGATTCGTAGAAGCCTGTCACGAGGGAAACTCACTTTTTCCTGTACGTGGCAAAAGTTGCTCCACTCATGCCATGCCTTCACTAGCCAAGAAGTTCTCGACTTTCCATGCTTTCGCTTCCGCCGGGCTGCATAAAATTTATGCTCCAAGTCGATTGAAATCCGCTCTGCGGCTAGAAATCAACGAACTCGCTTCCGGTTGTCTCATTAACGATGGCAAAGGTCGCTTGACTTTCCGTGCCTTGCCTAGGATCGCACAAGCCTCAACTGTCTTCGGCATCGCCTTTGGCGACATCGATTCCGACGGTCATCAGGATCTCGCCCTTGCCCAAAACTTTTTCTCGC
>JACNJI010000141.1 GCA_014382645.1 Verrucomicrobiota bacterium
GAATTCCGTTGAACGATCCGTTTGGTGGCTGGGTTCGCTGGAATCGCTTCTCTCTCGCAGAACTGGAAACTGTCCGCTTTGGGCGAAAAGGTGCCTTTGTCTCGTCGGCAGGAAACATCAAATTACAAAGTCGTCGCCCCGTCAAAAGCTCACAAGGTCAGTTCGGTTTTGCCGCCGGTGATGTCCGAGGTTTCTCCGTAGATGGCTTTTCCGCAAGCCCTGCCAACCAGAAAAATTGGGAGGCAACCGCGAGTTTTCGTATCGAGGACTTCGCGGGACACCCCGTGGTTCGAGCCACCCAGCGCGGTCCCATCGACGAGGATGCATGGAGTCGCATGCAGTCCGGACGCACCACCGTGTCCCATCAACTTTCCTCCGGCCGCCTTATCGCTACTTTCGCCGGTTTCTCCGAGAAGCGTGGCAACGGCACACCCCTTGGTCGCAACAAAGCCGATGGTTTCGATTGGACACTGGGACTGCAGGGCGAGGTCTCACGCACTATGCTGTTTGGCCAAGAACGTGATTTTGCCAGCGTTTTCCCCACTGTAACCGGAGTAAAGGCAGAGCGAGCCTCGGAAAGTATCGTCCTCGACCAATTCGCCGTACCCGCATCCTCTCTTGGCTTCGTTCACGAACATTCTTTTGATGCCGACGAACACGAGTTCGGCTTTTCCATTATGGCTTTGCAAAAAGAAGGTCACACCAACGAAATCAACAAGTTCACCGACACCCGCAGACATGCAGGTGGTCGCCAAACCCAAATCGGCCTTTCACTTGCCGATGGATGGAGTCCCGCCGAAAGTTGGAACCTTTTTGCGGAACTGAAGGGTGAATGGTTTCGTAACGAAGATGGCATCCGAAGAGGTTGGAAAACTTCCAATGGCAGCTTTTCCGTTCGTGAGGATCTCGAAGTAGGTGGTTCTCTCGACCTATCCAAAGCATTATCCGAAACGATCGTCGCCCGATCTTCCGTACGCTCCCATGTCCGCCAACCCACCCTGAACGAACTGTACCGCCCCTACCGAGTGGGCGACTTCTCCGTGGCGGCCAACGAGGATCTCGAAATCGAGCGCATCACGGGAGTCGAAATCGGTCTGGATTGGCAAGTCACCGATCGTTTGTCCGCCTCGCTCGGCCTTTTTCATGATCAGCTCCACGACTCCGTGGCAAACATTTCCGAACTCAGCAACCCCAACGACGCCACCCGTCGCAACCTCGATAAAGCGACGGTCGACGGTCTCCAAATGTCAGTCGAGCACTTGCTAACAGAGGAACTCTCCTTTCGGTTGCACGGTCTGCTCATGGACACAGAGGTAAGGAGTTGCCCCGAAAACCCGGGGCTCGTCGGCAACCACTTTGCTCAAGTCCCGAAGCAACGTGCAACCGCCACGCTACTATGGTCGCCAAGTCAGTGGAATCTGCGCCTCGATGCCCGCCACGAATCGGAACGCTTCGATGACGCTCGAAATTCCCGTTTGCTCGATAATTGCCTCACTCTCGATGTATCCCTTTCGAGAAGATTTTCGAAAAATACCCGCATATTCCTTACAGTAAACAACATAACGAATGAGGAAATACAGACCCACCGTACAGCCGAAGGTGTCGCGTACGTTGAAGCTCCGAGACATTGGTCGGCCGGTTTAGATTGGAAATTCTGAATTGTATTAGTTAAGATGAGCAATCCGTCATCATTTGGTGGGAAACAAACTTGCAACTTTTCATGTTCTGGCGCGTTATTACTATTATATTAAAGCTTGAAATAGAGATGTTTTAGGTGCAAAATAATTGATATATCATAAAGAGCTTATACAACACACCTTTGAAATGCATAAATCCATGAACTGCACATACTTAAGTTGTAAATTTTTAGGATTAGCCTTACTGTCTCTCACGACTGTCAAAGCTTCGGGGCGTGATTTCTCGTCAGTGAACGGCCAGAAATTATCAGGCGAGGTGATAAAGTACTACGGCGACTACATACTTTTCAAGCGGTCGGAGGACCATCAGCTTTTCCGTTTTAAAATGGAAGTTCTATGCGACAAGGACCAAGCATTCGTCAAAAACAACTTTGCGCCGGATCGCGAGGACGTCCCGACTCTTCCTCGCCCACTTTCTTCACGAGACGTTACTAAGTTCGCTTTAGGAGTAGACGGTTTATTGGACACTCAACTTCGAAAATATCGGCAGCGACCGAACAAAACGATCGAAGACGAGGCGTTTTTGCGTCGCGCCTATTTGAAAATCGCCGGGCGAATTCCCTCCTTGGTAGAAACTCAAGCTTTCATAAAAAACGGTCGGCGGACTACAAAAAGGCAAGAACTGGTCGATCAGCTCCTCAACTCTGACGGGTATGTCAGCCATTGGTATCACTTCTGGGCCGATATTCTTCGAGCAAAAGAACGACTGCAAGGTGCAGCTGGTATGTCGGGAAAACCCTATGTTACGTTTATCAAGGACTTCGTGCGCACCAACAAACCTTACGATCAATTCGTCAGAGAATTGTTGTCCTCCAAAGGCCCCGTATGGGAAAAAGGTAATGGAGCGGTCGGTTACTACTTCAGGGATCGCGGCATGCCTTTGGACAACATGGCGAATACCGTAAGGATTTTCCTTGGAACTAGTCTTGAATGCGCCCAATGCCATGATCATCCTTTTGATCGCTGGTCCCAGAAGCAATTTTACGAAATGGCAGCCTTTACACACGGCGTCGGTGATGCTCGCAGGAAAGAAGGAACCGAAAACTTAGCCACCTTCAACAAACTTGTTCGAGAAAGGCAAAAAGAAGATCAAAAGCTTCGTAACGTGGCTAGAGGCATAAGAGACATCGTACAGTTTGGCGTAGATGATCCCGGTCAAGGAAAAATTCGACTCCCGAAAGACTATCAATACGATAACGCCAAGCCCAACGAGGAACTTGAAGCCCGCACAATTTTCGGCCTCGCCGTAGAACTGGATAAAAACCTCAAGGAAATCGGCTCTCGGGAAGCTTACGCCAACTGGCTCGCATCCGATGCTAATCCTCGATTCACCACGGTTATTGCCAATCGTCTGTGGAAGGAGGTCATGGGGATTGGGTTGATCGAACCCGTCGACAATATGATGGATGATACCACGGCGTCTAATCCGGAACTCCTGCAATATCTGGACAAGCTTTTGGTTGCTCTCGATTACGACGTAAAGGAATTCCTTCGGATCTTATACAACACCAAGACCTTTAACAGAGCTACTCCCACAGAGCAGTTCAGCCTGTCTTCGGAAACTCCTTATCTCTATCCCGGTCCAATTCTGGAACGAATGACGGCTGAACAAATATGGGATTCGCTATTGGTGCTGACCTACCCGGAAATCGATAAGCGCAAAGTAAAAGACAATCCCGCCGAGTACGAGCGATTTGAACGCTACTCGGAAATGTCAGGCGAGGAACTTTTGGCGGAAGCCATGTTGATGTCCACGGGCGACAAGAACATGATGATGATGAAGGATGATGGCAAAATGGCGGCTAAAGCGGGCCCTGCGGAAAACGTGAATTGCCCCATTAAGCCGGGACGCGCTGTCGATCCTGGGATTACTGTCGTGAGCGACGGCAAAACAATTGCCTTCTGCTGCAACGGTTGCAAAAACAAATTCATGGCCGATCAAGCCGTGCCAAAACCAACAAAAGAACCAAAGGCCACCGCTGACAAAGGGAAAGGAATGATGGATGACGGATTAACTTATGTAAACGCGAGGGAGGCCAGAGCTTCTGAAATCGGCTCGCCCGCTCCTATCGGTCATCTCGTACGTGAATTTGGCGGTTCCGATCGTGAGCAAATCCAAAACAGTCACCGAGACGCCTCGGTTACTCAAGTGCTTTCCTTGCTG
>JACNJI010000177.1 GCA_014382645.1 Verrucomicrobiota bacterium
GGCTCTTCCATTTGTCGTTTCCGCCTTGAGCCAGACTGAAGTAGTGAAAGGTCCAAGACCAGTCGGCAGGCTGGTGATCCGCTCGCCGCAAGCGATCCCTTTTCCCGTGTCGAAGCGGCGGGCAAGACCGACTGCCCCGGGGCATGGTTCGGTCCCCTGGTTGACGGGAGTGACGTTGCCTGTTTCGTCCTTCAGTTCCTCCCCTAAGTGCATTGCGACCGCATAGCCGTTCGAGTCGTTGAATACCGCCTTTCCATCGGATTCATCATTGGCGCTCTCCTTGCCCCAATGGAGGTTTATTTCCTGGCGGGCATTGCCTCGAATCTCCGGGATGCGCACCCAGATGCTTGCCTCGCCTTTGTCTTTATCCCAATGTTCAACCTCATAATTCAAGGGCTTCCCGTTTGCTGAAAAGCGAACGTCGGTTCCACCTGCCTCGGTTTGCGTGAAATCAAAAGTTTCCTTGCTCAACCTGACCAGTACGGGGAAGTTTTCCTCTCGGGCGGATGCAGCCAGGTTGGCTCCGTCGGGGGTTGTAAGCAGAACAAGAGTGCCCTGATGGGGCCAGTCTTTATACTGACCAAATGCGGTTGACCCAAAAGTTCCAAGGAAAACCATTACCCATGAAGCAACAGGTGGAATGATGTAGTTTTTTTTCATAAGCCGATTCGAATGATCCATGTTGGAGTGAACAGTATTTCTACTTTTTGGAAAACTGCTTTTGCTTGTTTGCGAGATCGGCTCGGAATTCCTCCAGCTTTTCCTTGATATGATCTTTTTTGGCCAAGTTGTTCTTCTCCTGCGGGTCGTTCCGTAAGTTGTAGAGTTCCTCGCCGTCGGGCCACTTACCGTAGCGCCAATTTTGATTGCGCAGGGCGTAGCCGAGTCCGGGGCCGCGGGTGACCACGCTGTAGGCGTATTTCTTTTTGCCCAGCCTTTCGGGGTGGCCGAGGAGGGGGCGAAGGGACGCTCCCTGCAAGTGATCCGGAGCCTTGAGATTCGTCAGGTCGGCGAGGGTGGGGTAGACGTCGATCAGTTCGACCATGGCTTCCGAAGTGGCGCCGGCTTTGGAGAGTCCGGGGGCCCTAACGATAAAGGGAACTTTCGCCCCTATGTCGAAGAGGGTCACCTTGCCCCAGATGAAATGATCCCCCAGATGGTAACCATGGTCGGAGGTGAAGACAATGATGGTGTCTTCCCAAAGTCCGTTCTTTTTGACCGCATCGAGAACCAACCCGAGCTGGGCGTCGATAAAGCTGATGCAGGCGTGATAGGCCTGCATGTACTCTTTGCGCAGCGGATGGTTTTCCTTGCCCATCTCGAACCCGAATGCCTCGTATCTTTTCGATACGGCGGATTGGGGTAGGAAATCCCACATGTTCGAACGATCGGTTTCGTAGATTATCTTGTCGAAAGGATAAAGATCGAAATACTTGTCGGGAGCGAGAAAAGGGACGTGTGGCTTTTGCAGACCCAAGGCGATGAAGAAGGGTTTGTCTCCATTGGGCTTGTCTTTCAGCCATTTGACGACTTGTCGGGCGTTCTTGCCGTCCTTGTGCTGGGTGTCGGTGAGACCACTGCGTCCGCGACCGGGAGGAGTTTGGGCATCGAGCTTGCCGGAAACCTGCCTTTTGAGTGCCTTCCATTTTCTCTTGTTGGGGTTTTTATCGATCGAGCCGTGCTCGGCCTCGAATTTCTCACGGGCTTCCCGAACCACAGCGAGTTCGTCGTTGTCGAAGCGGAGGGATTCGTTCCACGCGACGTCTCCGTGGTCACTTTTAGTATTGTGGAAAACCTTGCCCACGCCGGCCGTCCAGTATCCGTTCTCCATGAAGAACCGGGGCATTGATATGGTGCCGGGACGGGTCTTGCGGATATCGAAGGTGTTGTTGAGGACTCCCGTGCTTTGGGGATACAAGCCGCTGAGAAAGGAGGCCCTGGACGGCCCGCATACCGGGTACTGGCAAAAGGCCCGGTTGAAGGTCATGGATTCCTTGACGAACTTGGACAGGGTAGGGGTGAGGATCGGTTCGTGCCCTGAGGTGGAGACATGGGTATTGAGATCGTCGCAAACCACGAAGAGGATGTTTGGCCTTTGCTGTTGAGACATCACCAAAAGAGGAATGAAGCTGAGGGTAAGGCAGGTAAACGCTACCAGGGATAGATAATTTGATCGACTATTCATTTTTTAAATCTCTTACGTTTTACCAAACGATTCACCATCTCGCACTGGCAATGGGGACGCAATCATTGATCAAGTACATTCAGGATTCCTACAAGTGCTTTCATGGAGAAGATTATTCGCTCCACAATTCATCCAGCCGCACGCGCATTGTTCGCAAAGCCTCGGCCCGCGTGGGGTCCTTGGCCAGGTTGTGACGTTGGCCGGGGTCTTTCTGGAGGTCGTACAGTTCCTCATGGGGATACGGCCCGAAAGCCTGGGCCCAGCATGCCCGGACGAGGTGGTCGTCGGGATGAGTGAGCATGTACTGCTTGGTGGGAGAAGGATCGACGTTGAAGCAGAAGGCCTCGGCTCCCTTGGGCCAATGGCGTTTGGAGAAGTCGAAGGTCTGCGGTGGCCCTTGCCTTCGGCCGGTCATCCACTTTTCCGGATTCTTATTTCGAGCATAGAGGTAGCGATCGGTCCGCAGGGCTTGTCGGGGATAGGGGAAACAGTGCCGAGCCATGCCGGTGAGGACGTGATCGCGGGTAGCATCGATCTGGCCCGATCGTGTGGATTTGAGCTGGGGAAAGAGCGTATTGCCGGTCATTACCTTGGGAGGAGTGATCCCCGCGGCCTCGAGAAAAGTCGGGGCTAGATCGCAGAGGCTCACGAAGTCACTGACTGTATGCCCCGCTTTCACCTGTTTTCCCCACCGGACAACCAGAGGCACGCGCGTTCCCGTGTCGTAGAGAGTGGCCTTGGCCCGCGGGAAGGGCATGCCGTTGTCCCCGCTCATCACGACCAGGGTGTTCTCCAATTCCCCTTCTTTTTCCAATTGGGTGAAGATGAAAGAAGCCTCGCGATCAAAATCCTGCACCGCGGCATAGTAATCGAGGAGGTCGAGACGAACCGTCGGATGGTCGGGCAGACCGGGTGGTAATGCAAGGCGCTCCGGGTTCAAGCCGGCGGCCTTTCCGCTATCGAGGACGTAGGGGCGGTGAGGAGCGCCGCTGCCATACCAGAAACAAAAGGGAGCACCTTTCTTCCGTTCCGATAAAAAGGCTTTGAAATCCTTGAGGCGTGGACCGAATGGATCAGTCCCGCGATAGGTATGCTTACTGGGGGAAGCGCCCTTACGGCTGAATCCGGTATGGTATCCCGCTCCGGCCAGCAGGTCTGCGTAGGTTGGCACGTCCTTGGCCAGCGACCCGGCATGCGGCCAGGACCAGTCATCCGCCATCAGGACAACAATATTGGGACGCTCGGCTGCACTGGCGCATGACGGCAAGGCGAACAAGGGAAGCAGGCAGCAAACCGAAGCGGGAAAGCACTTGAGGAAAACAATCATGCAGCCTGGGAGTTCCAACCGTGAGAGTGCAGTTTCTATAAATATTTCAAGGCGGCGACGTCCCCATTGCTCGGAGCACTTCCAACGGCGAGCTATAAAATCGGTCAGGCCTTTATTTGGGCAATCTGCTTGGTGGCGATCCCGATGGGGCGGTCCAGAGGAACGCCGACACAGGAAAGAAGGGTGGTCAGGAGGTCTCCCTGGTTGCCCTTGACGCCCGTAAGGAATCGGCCGGTCTTGAGAGCTCCGCCGCCTTTGCCGGCCAGGATGAAGGGCAGGTTTTCGCGTCGGTGCTTGTTGCCGTCCTCGAGGCCCGAGCCCCACATCATAATGCAGTTGTCGA
>JACNJI010000315.1 GCA_014382645.1 Verrucomicrobiota bacterium
CTCGAGGTAGACCTGACCACGGCTCTGTTTCGGGACGACTTGCGCTTGGTTCTGCGCCCGTCTTCTCGGCAACTGCCCGATGCCGTGACCGATACCTTTGACCCAGCTCGGGATTATCTCAGAACCCTTTCGGATGGCACCCGAATATTCATTCCCGCCAACAGCATACTTCTTCAAAGTACAGGCGGCAGGGGCAAGGGGCGAAGCGTTCAATACCGTAAAGGCCTGGTTACCATGACGGTCACTCCCGTCCAGACGGGCTTGGCGAAGGGGATCAACAATCGACCCCTTGATTTCGGCTACTCGATTTCCTTCACGGAGGACAACGGCCGCGAAACTCAAATCAGCAAGGCGGCTCGGTTGAGCATTCCCTTTTCGGCGGCGTCGCTCATCGCGAACAAGGCGAGAAAAGAGGATCTGGCCCTTTCCTACTACTCTACCACGAGGGGCTGGCTGAACGTTCCCGCTGTTCTTTCCGGTGGTTACCTGCATGCCTACGTCGACCATTTTTCCAAGTGGGCGGTAACGGTGGCTCCGCCCGAGGTGAGACCCGCTTCTTTGCCCAACTTATTGGTCAGCGGATTGAACGCCGATCCGGTGACCGAGCGTTGGTACCAATCGGATTGGCTGGGCTCCTTCAACGATACCGGCAGTGGTTGGATATACCATGACGAACATGGCTGGCTCTATCCGGCTGAGGACGGTTCCGGCAACTACTGGCTTTATCATCCGAACCTCGGTTGGCTCTGGACGGGGCCAAGCCTATACGGGAATGCCGAAGGACATCGCTACCTCTTTTCACCAAAGGCGGATTCGTGGCTGTACTATGAATCAACCGACAAGACCTTTTACGTCTACAAGGATTCCACGCGGATGAACCATGCCGGAACCGCCGTTGCCCGATTGCAGGCGACTTCCTCGGACGCATCGTTTGGCCGCGTGACGGGTGGCGGGTATCACGAGGTCGGATCCATGGTAAAACTGACTGCAGTTGCCAATCTAGGCTACCGTTTTACCGAGTGGCGAAGTTCGACCAGGGGCGCGTTGGGCGACTCGGAGACCTTGGACGTTCAAGTCGACGGCGGTGAAAGCATCACAGGAGTCTTTGCCAAGATGACGAGCGAGGAGATATTGGGTGGAGTATTCGACTGAACGCCCAAAACCCTAACTCTCGAGAGCTAACGATTACAGACAGATGTAAATAATTCACCGACTCCCCTTTACGACATTTTTTCCGCGGGTGAAAGATTAGGGGAGGTAGTCGCATCGAGAGTCAAAGGTTGCACCCCCGCCCCCCTTGACTTTAGAGATCGAACCAATGGTGGACGAGCCAACGAAACTCTGAGTATAGGCCAGCCGTGGTTCTGACTCTCGAGGATTTCGCTAATCCTCGAAGGCGAACTCGAGGAGCTGGAACTTCTATTGAGAGGCTTTCGTTTCTGCGGAAGAGTTGCTCTCGGTCTGGGTCGCGGAATCGCTATCAGCTGTGGAATTGCCGTCAAAACCGAGGCTTTTTTTAGCGGACCGATACCCCTTTTTCGACTTTTCTGCAATGTAACTGCCGCTTTTATTGAATCCCGATTTAGTCTTTTGGCCAACTTCGGAAAGAGTGCAACCGGAATAAAGACCCGATATGGCGACCACGAGGAATATAGACAATAATTTCAACTTCATGATGGTATTCGTTTACTTGCTTATTGATGGATCACTAGGTGAATAAACCTCAAATTTGCCTTAAAGCCCGTAATGAGCAAGAACGAATGAGCATTTGTGCAGGAATGCCAGCATGAATTGCTACCAGTTCCGGTACTTTCCTCACCTGTTGAACTTGAGCTCTGGATGATCCGGATCGTCGTTCACCATTATCACATTAGCCTTTGCGCCAGGCTGATACTCGGCCAAGTAACGTTTTTGGCCGGGGAAGAAGCGGCGGGTGTATTTGTCCAGGAGTGTGTGCATGTTGCCGAAATGCTTCAAATCCCTCGTCTTGGCCCGTTCCAGGGCTACCTCGAAGGAAGTGTCGACGAGTATCCTGTAGTCAAAGGCGTTTACGATCTCCTTCCTGAACAGCATCACGCCCTCGAACAGGAGTATGGCATCGGAGGATGCGGAAACCGGATCGGATTGTTTGGCAGTTTCTGTCTCGTGGTCGAAAATCTCGGGCAAGTAGCTAAGACTTCCTTCAGGTCCGAGGGGATCCAGGACGGATTTGCGCACCGCCTGGTAGTCGAAGGAGTCGTCGAGGTACCCCTCGACGGACATCGAGCCTCGTCGATGTCTGATTTCGGGGGGATGGTGAAAACCGTCCATGCCGGTGCGTATCACCTCGCGATTCATTTCCCGCAGAACTGACGCCAATTCATCGGCAAGGACGGTTTTTCCGGATGCGCTTACGCCGTCTATCCCCACTCTGAGAGGGTGGGGGAGTTTGATTGCCGCTAACCTATGGGCAACGGTTTGTAGGATGTCCTTTCGAGGCTGATGATCCATGGTGACAATCAATGAGCGTGGATTCCTCTTTATCAACAACGAAACGAATCGCTATCGTTGAAGTCCAATTCGTGATTTTTTAAAGTTTTTTTTCAAAAATACAGAAAACCATTTGAAGTTGTTAGGCATTTGGTGTATTTGTAGTTATAACCTAATTAAAACAATGTACGAAAATCTCCTCTCCTTAATCCTCATTCTCTCCACCACCTGCGCCGGAGTCTGGTTCCTGACTCAAGTCTAATGGTGGCGGGCAATTAAAGGTTCACCCTCTTTGTCCACACCTCATCGGGACGGTCGCTCTATTACTGCGGTGAAATGCTCTGGAACTAATCTCAATATGCGAAGTCAATAATGCACTTCTTGTTCCGGCTCTTCATCAGGGGTATTGTATTCGTGAATGCCTCTTTCAATGGCACTTTTCAGCTTAGGGGGACTACACGGTTTCGTGAAAATTCGAAAGAGTTGCCCGGATTGGAGTAAGTCCGCTCCGCCGACTTCAAAGTCGGCGTGCCCGGTGAGTAGAATAGATTTCACCTTTGGATCGACATCCTTCATTCGCTTGAGCATTTCAGCGCCATCCATTCCGGGCATTCGCATATCTCCGACAACAACGGCAAAGGGACCGTCCTGCTCAAAAGTTTTCAATCCTTCGTCCCCGCTCGTAGCGGTGGACAAGTCGAACTCCCGAGATAGATGAAGATGCATGCCTTTTAGGATTGATTCATCGTCATCAACACAGAGTATTTTTCTATTCATGACCTAACGGAAACAACTCGATGCAAGCGATGCAAGCACTCTTTAGTTTTTCCTTTTGCATGGGTGCACGCATGCAAAATTGACCTCTTTATCGAATAGAGGAGTCAAGGCTTCAATAGATCGGACTTAGAACGAAGAACCTGCTTCGTGAACACTTGCCTCTCAGGACTCGTTCCAGAAGATCTTCAGGTTGTGGGTCTGTCGGCCCGCCACGATGATATCAGGTTTGCCGTCGCCGTTCAAGTCACCTGCCTTAATGTCTTCCACTGCGATTTCGGCTCCGCTTAGCTGGTAGGTTTTCCATTTTGAGTAATTCTTGTCGAGCGGAACGAATAATTTCACGCCGGGCACGGCCTTTGGGCTCATTCCGCGCCAACCTGCAACGACTTGGTCGCCACCTAGTCCAAGAAAGTCTGCCGTCGCCAAGGCGTGACCATCCTTGAAGGTGGTGTCGAGTACGTGTCGCGTCCAGTTTTTGCCATCGGCTACGTAGCACGCGACCACGGAACCGTGACGGGGTTCAATGGTGGTGACAAGTCGCCGCCCATCGGGGAGGTGACCGTCGCGAACTTCACCGCCAAATGGCTTTGC
>JACNJI010000282.1 GCA_014382645.1 Verrucomicrobiota bacterium
TGAGAAAACGAATCTGGGAAGAATACACACCACAAATTTCCATTGCCGCCCTCGCCTCGCCTCGCCGGATAAGCCCCTTGAGCTTTCGTATTGCTGGGGAGTCTTCTCCTAAAGCGCTTCTTCCTCCTAGGTCAGCATTGACCTGAAGGGCAAAGGTCGCTTTTTCGGAAGAATCTGACTCATCCAAATCCAGCATGATATCGACCGCTTTTTGTACTTCGCCGTCAGGAACAGACAAGTTGCCCGAAGTCAGGTAGGCAACCGTTACTTCGTGCCCTTGATCGACGAGCCTGTGCAGGGTGCCCCCTAGCCCCAACGCACCATCCTGGGGGTCCGGGGCAAGGGCAAGTACGCGTTTCGGGTGGGGTTCTGCACGTTCAGGCCGATAGGAGTCGTCTGCGTTGGGCTTCCCTCCCGGCCAGCCGGTGATGGTATGTTGAACCTCATTAAAAACTCGAATATTCAATTCATATGCCGAACCTCGCTCGGTGAGAAGGTCGGCGAGTCCGTGTTCGCTGTAATCCTCATCTAACAGTTTCAGAATAGGCTTCCCGAGGAGAGAAGAAAGCCAAGCAACTGATCGTCGGGTTGTCTGGTCGGTCCATTCCACAGGGCCAACTAGCCAAGGGTTCTTCTTGCGCGTCAATTCCCCAGCCGCCGCCTCATCGGCGAATGCCCAAATGTCTTTGTGTTCTTGCAAGAAACTTGCCGGGAGGGCATCCGACACAGGTTTCTCGACTGCTTTTGCGAAAACCTCGGCCTTAGAGTCACCCCATGCAAGAAGGATTATTTTTCTGGCATCCAGAATTGTGCCCACACCCATTGTAATTGCGTAGCGCGGGACATTTTCTTCACCAAGAAAATCTCGAGCGGCATCCTTGCGCGTTAATGAGTCAAGATGTACCAGTCGCGTACGGGAGTCGCGAACGGAACCGGGTTCGTTGAAGCCAATGTGCCCCGTTCGGCCTATCCCCAGAACTTGAATATCAATACCGCCAGCCTCCAAAATGCGATCCTCGTACGCCTTGCAATAAGCGAAAACATCTTCTCGCGGAACCTTACCGTTAGGGACTACCGCGGCATCTGCGGGGATGTCTATAAGAGAAAAAAGGTGACGATCCATGAAGGCGGCATAGCTTTCTGGATGCTCTGGTTCAAGCCCTTGGTATTCGTCTAGATTAAATGTCAGTACTTTCTTAAAACTAAGCCCCTCATCCTTGTGGAGACGTACCAGTTCACGGTAAACGCCTATTGGCGTGGAACCTGTTGCGAGCCCTAGTACGGTGTGTTGCCCGTCAGTATTTCGTGAACGGATCAAGTCGGAGATTTCGCGAGCCACAAGTACGGAACCATCCGCCGAAGAGGAGCAGATGGTAGTCGAAATGAGTTCAAGTTGTGTGGATTCCTTTATATTTTTGTTCATGTGAATCAGGAGAATGTAGTGAGGAAGGTCATTGGTTTGAAAGATCAAAACAATTACTTGAATGCTGAGACATGCAAATCAGAAAAAGCAGCAAATGAAAACCCAATGACAGTTACGCGAACCACACCGAAGAGTTTTTCCAGCGATAAGCCTTTATTTGTCTAAAGACTGCGAGTTCGGCCTGTTGTCGGGAGTAGTGGAACCAACTCGGATGGTTGTCGAACAAAATAAGTAAAAGCGTCTTTGACAAAGTCTTGTTTACGGTGGGCATGTTTACTCTCCCGTCATCGCTTTTGCAAGCTTATGCATTTGTTATTTACCAACGACGGTAGGTGCGGAATCGTCTCTGGTTTTCAACGGTATATATTAATTCGATTATCGCAATTATTAGTCACTCTATATTTGTCGGATGTAACAAAACCTTTATTGTTTTAGTGTGCGGTAATAAATTTAGGGTAAAATGACTAGATCCTTCTGCTTTTGATAAGGTCGTGTTTTATAAAACGATCACGATAAAAGTATATATAATCACTACCTTGTAATTGTGATGTTTCTTGTTTTAAAGACGCATCTTTTAAAGTGCTATTTAATGCCCGGATAGAACTATTGAGAAACCGCACCAAACATCGAACTTATTTGGTAAGGTCACAATAGATTTCTATTCACCAAAAGTCTTCTGATGGCTGAACCTATTTTCCGATTTGTTGGATTCAGCACTTTATCGATTAGCATTTATTTATCTTACGCCTGCATAACCCTAATGGAATTCTGTTTTGCTTTGCCGAAAGCTCACTAAATCCGTTTTTGGCTAGAATATGATAAAGCCGATGAATTGGACTGCATTCTTTTTCTATGATAACCGCGTTGGAACAAATTCATTTCTTGTTGCAACATAAAACATAGACCATACAGCCAATGGCCAAAGTTCCCAATCCCGCGAGAGCTTGCACGGGTCGTTCGGTCAGTACATGCCAGATTATCCAGGCGGTAATTCCGAGGTAGATGAATGGAGTTATTGGGAAAAAGGGCATGCGGAATGGGCTTGTTTCCTTAACTGCCTTCCTTCGGAGTACGAAGACGCCTGCAGCTGTCATGAAAGTGAATATCAGCGTTATGAATTCGATATATACGAGTACAGCTTCAAATGAAGAGGTAACCACTAGGGCAAGGGCCACGCCTCCCAGCAAAAGCAGTGCACGAATTGGAGCACCTCGCTGGTTGCGTTTGGCGAGAAAGCCGAAGACTGGATAATCTTCCCCGATTGACGTGGCGATGCGAGAACCTGTCAATATGAGTGCCCCCACCGTAGAGAAAAGCCCTGCGGCGATGATAGCTCGGAGCCAATTACCGCCGAGATTTCCGAAGACATGTTGTGCCCCGAGGGCCGCAACTCCCTCCTTGTTTTCGAGGGCCCGAATTTCCTCGAGGGGAGTTACGCGAAGAAAGATATAGTTCAGTGAAAGATAAAGGACAGTCACCACGGCTACTCCGGAAAGGAGGGCGATGGGTAGCGTGCGAGAGGGATTGCGAGTTTCTCCAGCCACATATACGGCGGCATTCCAACCCGTGAAAGAATAGGAAACATATACCAGCGACACAGCAAACCCACCTCCGAGGAGTTCGGAAAAATCGAGGGTGCCGGGAGTGGATGAGTTTGCTTCTTCGACAGGAACGAGAAAGCCTGCAATAATGAAGCCAGAAAGAAGGAGGAGTTTCACTCCCGTGAGCCAGTCTTGAGCTCGGGCACCGGTTCGAACGCCACGGCAGTGGACGATGGTCATGAAGCAAATTAGGAGACAGGCGAGTCCGCCAGTCGGCACGGAGGGTAGCAATGGAGCAGCATAAGTATCAAAAGCGATGGCGGCGAGTGCGATAGGAGCTGCAAAACTCACTGTAACGGAGACCCAGCCAGCGAGAAAACCTAGAAATGGGTGGTAAATCTTTGAAAGAAGGTGATATTCTCCGCCCGAACGCGGATAGGCGGCAGAGAGTTCGGCGTAGCAAAAAGCTCCGCAAAGAGCGTGAATACCACCTACGATCCAGAGAAGGAGCAACGAGGTTGTTGAGGAAAGGACATCTGCTTGGTATCCTAGAGAGGTGTATACCCCCGTGCCTATCATGCTGGCCACAACGAGACCCGTGACCGTGAACTGGCTCAGGCGGCAGGGGTCGTAGACAGCCCTTGAAGGCATTTGGTGTTACTTGTTGAGCGTTTCGCCAGAATAGACCTTGGTGATTTTATCGTCTACTGTTTCGATCACGAGGTCTCTATATCCACCAGCAAGGTCGGAAATGTAGTCTCTCCAAAAATAAGTGACTTCCTTAACTTCGTAAGATCACCCGCGTGTTGCGGAAGACCGGTAGCGCGTCGCCGCTGCATCGATCGTAGATACCGTGGTTCCCTGTCCCC
>JACNJI010000552.1 GCA_014382645.1 Verrucomicrobiota bacterium
AGAAGCCTTTCTGCAAAATAAGCTTTTTTCCCTCGCCGGAAACCTTCAATGCAATTGCCGCAAATCTTCGAGAAACAGGACGCACTTTCGAGCTGTTTGATCTCACATCTACGATTCTGGCAAAGCCAGAACGGTTTGTCGTCCGAGTGTCCATGCCCAAGGAAGCAATCGATCAAGAAAAAACATTGTGCGTATCTAAGCTAGACGGGTTAGTTTTTGACTCCCCCGAGGCAGTAATTGATCATCTCATCGCCAAGGGACTGGGAAATATATACGATGTCGAAGAGATCGAAACAGAACCTCCGTCAGGTAATTTCCCTGCCATCAATAGATGTGGGATTACTGGAGATTGGCTTGCGCCTCCGAATTATCATCGCTATGCGGAAATGATTCGCGAGCACCACGCCACTAAGCTCGCTAATATCACCTTTGATAAATTCGAGAAGAAAATCGAAACTGTCCGCGAACCCGAGGCTGCGACCGCTTGGATTGAAGAAATGAGAAAGGTTCGAAAATATAAGCTTACAAAGCCCAAGGCTGACGATCCTGAAAGCTTTGACAGCCTTGTAGCACTCCGCAAACACCTCGCATTCCATAAATCTTCTGCATTCGTCCAGACCTGTACAAATACCGAGTTTCACGGAAGGTTGCTGGAGAATCTTTCCGGAGGTATCCTGAAAGACGATATTGAGATCACTCTTGAACAGCAGCGTCGCTTTCCACTAGATACGGCCTTGGCTCTTTTGGGTCGGTTTCGCGCCGCCAAGTTTCACCACTTCAAGCGTGGGAAAAAGGGCATCTCCTATCTCTCGCCCATTAAACGCCGTCGCCGTGTCGCTGGCGAACGTTTCTCTCCCTCGATTGAGGGACTCATTTCCTTTGTCGAAAAACACCCGCTTACCGAAAAAGGCTCACTGGCTGAAAAGCATCTTGGGATTTCCGCCGACAAGAAAGATGACCCAAAGAATTCAGATGCCATCCGAACTCTTGCCCGAGACCTGCATTGGCTAATTGCGGAAGGCTACGCAACTGAGTATTCAGATGGTCGTCTCGAAATCCGTTCGCTGATAGCCAGCAACGAAGGGAAGAGCAAAGAGAATAAGATCAAAATTGAAGTTGACCAAGAGGCAGAGAACGAATCCATAAATTCTAAAGTCGATAAAAAACCTGAAGATCTGGGAGATGCCCCAACAGGCTCAGACTCCGAGGGGCTTCGCCAATCGTAAACTCCGCCCACCGCGAGATGGTGTTTCAATAATCAACCGCCAAGTCTCTCCAAAGACAAGTTCGGGAGCTTTCTGAGGCCACTCGACCAATAAAATCCAAGGCGAAATAAGCAACTCTTCGATGCCCAGATTTTCAGCATCTTTGCTTGACTCGAGTCGATATGCATCAACATGTACAAGGTTTCGGCGAGGGGAAGTGTACACGTTTACGATGTCATAGGTAGGACTGGTCACCTGCCCTTTGACCCCAAGCGCATGAGCAAGAGCAGATGCAAAAAAAGTTTTCCCAGCACCCATGAAGCCATCCAGCAGAAGTGTAAGGTTTTCGGGAATAATCACGGCAAGTTGCTTGGCAACATCAGTGACATCAGCAGGTTCAGGGCAATGCAGACCTGAAGAATAGAGCTTGTCAAAATCCATGACCGACAAGAATAGAAAACACCATGAAGCCGTTAAAACCGGCATGAATTAAGATACAGGTTCTAAGATCGCCCGTACGTTCATAGGATAATGCGAGGATGATTCCGAGAAAAGTCAATGGGACGAAAGAAAGCACATTCTGGTGCACGAGTCCAAAAAGTATGCCTGAGATTACAAGTGCCGGGCCAACTCCAAATGGTCGTTTCATGGCACGAAATAAGATCCCGCGAAATAAAAATTCCTCCAGGACGGGGGCAACAACCAAGGCGTAACAAGCAATGTTGAAAACTTCATTTAACGATTGCGTTTCCGCTAGCTTCTGAACCGATTCTTGTTTGGGATAACCAGACAAGACCTGAGAGGAAATAAAGGATATTGCGAGTAATGCGGGCCATGCACGCAAGAGCCGAATCAACGCGTCGCTCATTACTTGCAGCCATCCCATTCGGAATATGCCGACCAAATTTGGATAATTCTCTTTTCTCGAAATCCAGTAGATGGCAAACATCACTAACACTGGTAAAAAGCCCAAGGGCAAAGGGCCGAAAACACCGATAAGCAAACAGCCGACCAAGACGATCACCTCCCAAAGGCCCACTTCCCACAACCTAACCTTAAAGGATGGCTTGCCAGACTGGATTATCTTTTTACGTAGCAACAGCACAATGCCTGCCGCGGCCATAACTACATTAATTCCAAAAACAAGTTGAGCTCCGAGACCCCACTCTTCGTGGGCTGCAATAAATAATACAGACATTTTCATGCCCGAGACATATCTTCCTCAAGCAAGGGAAGAATCTCTGATAAGCTGGCCAGCGGAAATCACATGAGTTACTCGGCCAGTCATGTTTTCACCAAGCCAAGGGGAATTGGACGAAAGGCTCTCTAAGTTTTCAGGAGTGACAATCCACTCCTTTTGCTGGTCAAAAATGACGATGTCGGCAATGGCTCCGGATGACAATGTACCCTTATTCAAACCTAAAACAGAGGCAGGTCGGTAAGTTAGGGCGGCTACCATGTCGCTTACGCTTCCCGCTCCGCTTTTAACTATCGATTCAAGGCTTACCGAAAGAGCGGTTTCCAAGCCAATCACCCCGAATGGCGCAAGATCGAATTCCATGTCTTTCTCATGTTCAAGGTAAGGTTCATGGGCTGTTGCGATGCAATCAATCGTCCCGTCAAGTAACCCTGCGAGAAGAGCTTGGCGGTCGCTTTCTTCTCGCAAAGGGGGATTGGTCTTAAAGTTCGTATTGTAATCTGCTATAGTGGAATCCGTTAACGCAAGATGATGCGGCGTGACATCAGCAGTTACAGGTACGCCGCGTTCTTTCGCTCTTTGAAGTATCTCCACGGAACCTGCCGAACTAAGGGACTGCAAATGAACATGGGCCTTCGTGAGCATGGCCAAAGAGATCGCTCGATAGACGAAAAGTTCCTCCGCAGCTCGTGGCCATCCGCGCAACCCAAGCCTTAGTGCCTGAGCTCCTTCGTGGACTACGGCATTAGAGGAAAGGAAAGGATCTCGAGGGAGATCAAAAATAGGGAGATCAAACATTGCTGCATATTCTAGACTTCGTCGAAAAATTTCATTATTTGCCGTGCTGAACGGACAATCAGTGACGGCAACCACACCCGATTTCTTGAGAGAGCCGATGGGCGCAAGTTGCTCTCCCTTGCGATCTAGGGTTATGCTGCCTGTAAGCAAAACATCGATGCAGGCATCTTTCTGGATAGCATCTTGTAAATATCGGATTGTGCCGGGGTTGTCGGCCGCCGGGGAAACGTCTGGCATGCAAACAACGGTGGTAAAGCCACCGGCGGCGGCGGCACGAGTACCTGAAGCGATAGTTTCCCGACCACCTCCCCCAAGTTCGCGCAGGTGTGCACGAAGATCTATAAATCCCGGTGCAACTATTTTTCCCGACGCATCAACTACATTCGCAACCTCACTTTCCTTGCCGGCAGGAGCTTCGCAAATTCGACCATCGGCGATATAGAGGTCGGCGACTTCATCCCGTCCATTGGCGGGATCAATAATACGACCGTTTTTTATCCAAATGCCCCCTCTCATGACGGAACCTCTTTTCGCTGAAGATCGGATACGGCGGAACAAAGGTAGAGTATCGCCATTCGAACGGCAATTCCGTTAGTAACTTGGTCGAGAATCACAGAACGAGACGAATCTGCGAGGGAAGAATCGATTTCAACGCCTCGATTGATGGGTCCCGGGTGCATGATTATGGCATCGGGTTTCAACCAAGATGCTCGAGCCTCGTTAAGTCCAAACATGCTTGTATATTCTTCGAGGGACGGGAAATGCGTGGAAGTCTGTCTTTCGTGCTGGATACGAAGAAGCATAACGGCGTCGGCGTCGGCAAGAGCTTTCTTGAGGTCGTGAGTTACTTCCGCGCCAAACTCTGAGAAAGTCTTCGGGACCAATGTGGCTGGACCTCCAAAGGTGACCGATGCGCCAAGTTTGCTTAATGCCCACAAATTGGATCGAGCGACTCTACTAAAGAGCACATCTCCCAGAATAGTTATCTTTTTGCCCGTCAAATCACCAAACCGTTCCCTCAGCGTAAAAGCGTCGAGCAATGCCTGACTGGGATGTTCATGAGCACCGTCGCCGGCATTAATGATGGGAACGTCCAAGACTCTCGATAGGTACAGTGGAGAACCCGCCGAAGAGTGCCGGAGCACGATTAGGTCGGCGCCAAGGGCTTGTACGTTACTTGCCGTATCTCGAAGGGTTTCTCCTTTTGAAAGGCTGCTAGATTTACCTCCGACTGAAATAACATCGGCACTCAATCGCTTCGCAGCTACTTCAAAGGCAAGTCGGGTTCTGGTACTGGGCTCCATAAAAAGATTAACCACAGTTTTACCACGCAAAGAGGGCAGTTTCTTGACGGGTCTATCAAGGGTTCCGCGAAAAGAACGAGCCATGTCTAGAACAGTCTCAATTTCGGTGCGATCGAGCTCTTCTATGCCGATCAGGTGTTTACGGTTCCAATTTGCCGGCTTCTTCATAAGGAAGTAACCACCACATGATCGTCAAGAGTATGGGTGGGGCCAACCGAAACTTCGACATTTTGGTCAAGGGTAGTCTCAAGCTCGATTCCCACATAGTCCGCACAAAATGGAAGGCAACGGTGACCCCGATCCACCAGTACGGCAAGTTCAACGCACGCGGGGCGCCCTTGGTCGAATAACTCGTTGAGGGCCGCCCGAATAGTGCGACCCGAGAAAATCACGTCATCGACCAAAATACATGAGCTCCCTTCGACTTCGGGAGGCAGGTTCGTCGGGACAACTGCTTTTGGTATGGGATTTGATCCAATGTCATCACGATGGAAAGAAACATCTACAATTCCTAGCGGAATTTTTCGGCCGAGGCTTTTTTCAACCTTTTCGGCCAAACGATGAGCAACCCCAATTCCTCCATCGGACACACCCACAAACATAAGATTTTGCGTGGAGCCGCGTGCTTCGACAATAGCCCCCGCAAGACGATCCAATGCTTGACTCACTTCGGGGGCGGAAAACTTCAACTTAGTGGTCATAATCCAGAAAACTAAAATGTCTTTGCATTAACCGCTAGGCAACGGAATTCTCTTCCGCCTTAAGCCAAGCCTCAATTTCCTCAACACGATTAAAGGCGGGAGCTTTTCGACAGACGGGGTCCAATAAAGCCCTGAAGGCAGGTTGATCAAAACGACGACAATGAAGAATCACGCGAGCTCGGTGCTCGGGAGATCTGACTAGACGGCCCAAGGCTTGATTAACTTTTCGCATTCCCGGGATAAGGTAGGTTCGGCGGAAGGCTTCTTCACGATCAATGCCTAGACAAGCATCCATTTTCGCCTTCTGCAGTGTGTTAACCTCAGGCAATGCAGGACCTACAATCATGGCCGCATCCACCTTCCCCCCAAGAAAATCTATGCCTTCGGCAAATACACTGCCAAGGACGAGGAAAAGAGCATCGCCAGCGACAAGTGCGGAAGCGATAAACTGGTTAGTCTCTCGCCGGGAGCCAACGCGGGGTTGAAGAACGACTTTGGTAAGCGGCGATATTTCTCCTAAACGGTTGTTGGCTTCGATCGCGTATCTATACGAAGAAAAATATATAATCGCTGGCTTTTCCGTCGCATTGATCAAAGCCAGAACAGCTGTAGCGATTTCATCGAGATGTTGATGTCGCCGAGAGAATCTCGTGTCGCCTCGTATGTCTATAGCAACCTTCAAGGCCAAGGACCGCCAAGGCGCCGTACCACAAATTATCCGATATTCAGACGGCTGAAGCCCGCAAGAGATCGCAAATTGATCAATAGGCGACAGGGTTGCAGACTCCAAGAGGCATAAACCATAAGAACACAGCTCCGTACCAATGTGGGAAGCCGCGTCCAGACAGGTAATTTCCATGGAACGATCTTCCGGAATCCAAAGATGTTTTGGCAGCGCGTCCAGAGCAAGTAAACGAGCGGTATCCCCGAACCTCCATAGAGTGTCAAGTACCTGACTTGGAAGATCACTGGAGGGAATGGGACCTTTGCGAACAGTTGCGGCGACAGTTTCTAATAACTCGGTAGCTTTATAGAAATTATCGGCATCCACGATTTCGTTTTGTCGGCAAGAATTAAGGAACTCCACCAAATCTCCCAATGCCCTGATTAATACCTTAGGCCCTTGAGCGAAAAGTAGGTGCTCGATCACTTGGACAGCATCACCGGCAGCAAATCGAGTCGACAAAGCCGATGCGACCCGCTCAGGCAAATTGTGGGCCTCGTCCACAACGAGGAGTGCGCGCGAAGGAATAAAATCTTCTACACTCCTGAAGATCGAGGCACTTCGTGGTTGAAACACATAGTTGAAATCTCCTAACCAAAGTTCGGCGAAGGGGAGACAGGCTCGAATAATTTCATAGGGAGGAATACCTGCGTATTTTGCCGATTCAACCAAGTTTTCCTCCGGTATTGTGCCTCCTCGAAAGAGGGCGAGGGGATTTAAAGCTGCAGACTTCCAGCGACAAGCCAACTCTTGTTCGGACAAATGTTCGAGATCCTCGAAGCCAATGTTGCACTCGGTGCGATTACGCAGGCAAAGGTAGCGAAAACCACAATCGTCGGGAATCATTTTGCCTAAGGTCCTAACAACTTCGTGTTGTCCTGTTGTTTTGCCAGTCAGGTACAGAATGCGGTCACAAAAACCGTCTCGCAATCGTTCTAGTGCAAAGGAGAGAGCGGTGCCTGTCTTGCCGAAACCGGTCGGTGCTTCAAATAGAGTGACGGGGGCGGACGCAAAAGATTGCTCCAAGCCCATCTGGGCTTCGGCTTGCCCTTCACGCAAAGTCTCAAAGGGTTTATTGAATGAAAGGGCAGAAAGGCGTTGCCGACTGCTGCGCCGTTCATCAAGAAATTCAAGCAACGACTTAATCTGCTCTTCTAGCGCTATATCATCGCAAGGTTCTATCGGTAATGTTTGGATGAACCCTCCCCCAGAGACATCGGCAAACCGCAATTCTCCCACAACATGCTTTTGGGCATAATCTGGTAAAAGCCGGAGAAGAAGAAGGTAGGTGGACACTTGTAGAAAATAATGAGGGTACTTCTCCCGTAAACTTTCCTCGGTCGCGGGAAGAGGAAGAAAAGTGGTTTTAAGCTCACTCACCAGCGCCAAGCCATTGTTCTCGCTCAGTTTGTCAACACGCCCCTCCAGCTCTACCGCCCATCCGCCTCGTAACAAAATGCCTCGAACGGAAACCTCATGGCGAACCTCGCCCCCTTCGTTTCCAAGTAATTCCGATTCCGCCCGCAAAGAAGAATGCCATTCCCGACCAAGTTCGGCTCGCCAAGTACCGGAAGGCCCGCCAAAGCGGCTTCGCGGTCCTAGGGCGAAATCCGCCAACTCGCCAACGCTAAGACTCGCACGCCGTTCGCCAGGAAAAATCCGCATGTCTCCGACCTTTACGCAAGATCACTCTAGTCGAACAAGGTCTCTTGCCGAGGAGGGTTTATCGATTCGACGGAATTTTCTTCTCGAGGAAGGTGGTGAGGGGGATTTGTAGAACATGACCTCAAGGCGTTCTCTCGCTTAAGAACCATCTCACGGGAAATCTCGAAGACCTTGTGCTTCAACCACTGTGCAGTTGGCGAAGACGAACGATAGTCCGCGGGGCCATTGTTGTGCACTCGACCCGTCTCGACAAGTCGGCAAGTTTGCTTGAATTCTTTCTCGTTATCCGGGTCATAAACAGCGTAGGTTCTTCCTCCCCATTGATTTAAGACGGCAAAAACCGGCACGTCACTCGGGCCATCTGCAACATAGATCATTTGGTCGATAGGCACCCTTCGATCTTCGTGAGGCAAGGCCGAGTTAACCTCGATCGCAGGGTTTTTATTGGAGCCTTTGTTGATTTCGAAAATATAGCGGGTTTTAATCGTATTATCCACGACCATACCGATTTGGGTAATTTCGGGCTCCAGCGGTAGAAACAACTCGGTCTGGCTTGAAAAATAGGGAGGGAGGGGAGACTCGATAAATTCACAAGCAAATATATCCTCAACAAAAGAGGCAATCTTACTACCCCTCACGACATGGGTTAGTCCTGTGCTGATTATGTAATGTTCCAGCCGAAAATCATACTGGCTAAATTCATCGGTTAGCGGAATTTTTGACAACTCTCCGAAAAACTCCGGCAAACCGTGACAAAATTCAAGTTCGGCTCCAAGCTCGACAAGTTTTTCATTTGTGAGACCACGAAGGGGACCATTTTTGACATAACTCAACAGATGATTCAGATAAATGGTATCTGCCGAGACTCGTAAACCTCGCTTCGCATATACTTCCGGCAAACTATTCACTTCATTCCAGAAAAGATTTTCATCGATCCCGTAACATTCAAAAAGAGGGGTCTGCATGTATCCAGGTATGAGCGTCTTGTCAAAATCCCACACGCAGGCTATAATATTTTGCCCATGCACTTGAGCTTGCTTTCGGGCTTGATTCATAGACCATAGCTTTTACGCCTTAAGCTCATTCGAGCAAAGAAAATTCGTATTAAACATGCACCATACACCAGATCTTAATCACTTCCGCATACGCCTCGCGGAATTGGAAAAGGAACTTGCAGTCCCGGATGTTTACAAAGACCAGAGACGGGCAGCAACCCTGTCTCGGGAGCACCGCAGGGTCGAGCAATTGCTCGGATTAGGGGATGAAATCGAGACTTCCGAAAAAACACTAACTGAAAATCGCCTTTTGCTGGACGACGAAGAATTGGGAGAGATGGCCGCAGAAGAAATCGAGATCCTAGAAGCCAAGTTAAAAGAAACACAAGAAAGCCTTCTTCTCGCCATGATTCCGGCCGAAGACACGGATGAACGAAATACCATCATCGAGATTCGAGCGGGGACCGGCGGGGATGAAGCCTCCCTTTTTGCATCAGACCTCCTGCGGATGTATTCACGTTACGCCGAAGAAAGCCAATGGAGTATTGAACGATTGAGCGAAAGTCTTTCGGAAACGGGCGGCTACAAAGAAGTCATTTTTTCGGTCAAGGGCGAAGATGTCTTCTCCCGCCTTAAATTTGAAAGCGGCGTTCATCGAGTACAAAGAGTGCCTACAACTGAGGCCAACGGTCGCATACACACTTCGACCGCAACTGTTGCCGTTTTACCGGAAGCAGAAGAAGTGGACATAGAGATCGACCCGAATGATCTGGAGATCAATGTCTGCAGGGCCAGCGGACCTGGCGGTCAAGGAGTTAACACTACAGATTCGGCCGTTCAACTAATCCATAAACCCACGGGTCTAACTGTTTACTGTGCAGACGAACGCTCGCAACTCAAAAACAAAAACAAAGCCATGACTGTTCTCCGTGCACGCCTACTGAACTTGAAGCAGGAAGAAGAGAGAAAGAAATATGCAGCAAATCGACGGAGTCAAATCGGAACAGGCGATAGGAGCGAGCGAATTCGCACTTACAACTTCCCCCAAAGTAGAATGACGGACCACCGGATCGGTCACTCGACTCGGAACCTGACCGGGGTCATGGACGGCGGACTCAATGAAGTTCTGGATGCCCTGATTCAAGAAGATCGACGTTTACGGCTCGAGGAAATCTCAGCTTCGCAAAAATTTTGAGCTCGATGCTCACTATTCTCGATGTGGTTCGCCGCACCACAGGTTTTTTTGAAAAATGTGCAGTGCCGCAACCCCAACTCGATGCAGAATGGATCATTGCGCATTCTTTAAACCTTGCCCGCATGGATCTCTACTTGCAGTTCGAGCGACCACTGGGGGAAGACCAGCTCGCTCCTATTCGCAAACTGGTTAAACGAAGGGGAGCAAGAGAGCCACTCCAACACTTGATCGGGTTTGTGGATTTTTTCGGCCTTCGAATCACTTGCGACAAAAGGGCTCTGATTCCGCGGCCGGAGACAGAAGAATTCATTGAAATTATTAATCGCGAATTTGCCGCGAAGCCACCATGCCACATTTTAGATCTAGGCACTGGCTCCGGTGCGCTTGCGCTTGCATTTGCCAAGATTTTTCCATCGGCACAAGTCGTTGCCACCGACATCTCTTCAGATGCTCTCGAACTCGCACAAGAAAATGCCGCCACAAACAAACTTTCGGATAAAGTTAGCTTCCACCTTGGCGACTGGTTTGAGGCATTGCCAAAGAACGAAACCACCTTTGATCTAATCGTTTCCAACCCTCCCTATCTTTCCCATCAAGAATGGGAATGCACTCAGCGGGAGGTTAGGGAGCATGATCCCAAACTAGCTCTTGTCTCCGAAAATGAAGGCTGCGATCACCTTCTTAATATTCTCACTGCGGCCAAGCAACACTTGCGGCACGGCGGCTTACTGGCAATGGAAACCGGAGAATTCCATCACGAACTCCTTATTGAAAGAGCACAGGAAGTGGGCCTTTGCGATGCTAGAGGGATGAAAGATCTCTCGAAGAAACCTCGTTTTTTTCTTGCTGCCCGCCCCCCGGAGTAGACGCAAGGATAATTGCCGAAGTTTGGAAATGAAAGTTGTCCTCGTTTAAGCCCCTGCTGCTCAAGCTAATTGGTTTCCACTTAAGATTTCTTTTCGGCACCCTCTACGCTTTTGGCAACCTTAGAAGCTTCTTCCCGCAAAAGTATCCAATCGGAAACGATTCGAAGGCTTTCATGAAGGCGAATGTCCAGATTGGTAGGGGGTTCCATCTTTTCCGCGACTCCTTCTTCTTCAACTTTTTCGCCACGTACTTCACGTGAACGACGATCCTGGCTTCGCACTACGTCAAGACGGACTTGACGGGCCGGAAATGTTTTCGCAGCCAACTCCGTCATCTCTTCATTTAGCTCTTTGGTAAAGTCTTCATCCTTTGTTTTTTGCTCAAGCCGCTTCGCGAGGTTTAGAGAAAACTCTTTCTGGTCGCGCTTCCCCTTATACCAATCGACGTTCTTTCGCAGATAGGCAAATTCCTCTTTTTCCCGTTGTCGTTTAAGGCTCGTTTCAAGTAGTTGCTTGGACTCCTCTGGCCGAATCCGGAATTCTTCGGCTGGTCGACGATAGTTCACCCCGGGAATTTCGTCCCACTTCATGGCATGAGGAAGATCAGCTTCACCGATGGGAAGAAACTCGTTGATGGAAGGCATCGGGACATCGGCAATCACGCCAACGTTCTGAGTACTGGTTCCGCTTGGCAGATAATATTTCTGGATGGTGATTTTAGCCGCGCTACGCTTATCGTTTTTTAAGGCATAAAGATTGGGTGCGTTCATCTCAATCATTGACTGCACAGTTCCCTTTCCGTGAGTTGCCTTGTCTCCTATGATAAGGGCGCGTTTGTGATTCTGAAGTGCCCCGGCCACAATTTCGGAAGCCGATGCACTATACCGTGACACAAGTAGGGCGAGCGGGCCCTCCCACGCAATCTTTGGATTAAAATCAAATTTCTTGCGAATTTTTCCGTCTGTGCTCTTTACTTGGACAACGGGCCCTCTTGAAATAAAAAGTCCGGCAAGACTCACCGCTTCACTAAGAAACCCACCCCCGTTGCGACGAAGATCAAGAACAATGCCTTCGGCCCCAAGATCCTTCAGCTTACCGATAAGCTCTTCTAAATCATCAGTGGCTTTAGCTTTAGCCTCTCCAGGAGCGGCTCCATAAAACGAAGGCAGCTCGATGACGCCAATGGGGTAAGTTCGATCACCTTCAGGGGCCGGCACCTCGCGAATGGATGCAGATGCCAGATTAGCCGTCAGCTTGATGCGATCTCGGGTAATGCTCACCGTGTTTCGATCAGAAGGATTCTTGCCAGGCTTAATGAAAAGCCGCACGACCGTGTCCTTGGGACCTTTGATCAGCTCCACTATCTTGATAAGCTTCATATTAACTACCTCGACGAAATCTCCATCAGCTTGGGCAACTTTTAGGATGACGTCCTCGGGTTCCAATTCCCGGCAAGCCTCGGCCGGGCCACCCGGGAGAAGTTCTTTAATTGTGCAAAAGCCGTCTTCGTCCGTCAGTACGGCACCAATCCCGACAAACGTGTTATGCATGGATTGATTGAACCTATCGCGCTCCTTTATATTGAGAAAGGTCGTGTGCGGGTCGAACATCTGGGAAAGCGTGGTAAGGTACATTTCCTGAACGTCGGAAGCCTCGAACTCGCGGATGTTTTTATCCCAGCGTTCATAGCGTTTGGTAATGCGGCCACGGGCCTCCTTGGTAAACTCAGCCAGTTTTTCAGCGTCCGGCAGCAAAGTCTTGTTTTCGACTTCGGTACTATTTTCATCGCCGCCGAGGTCGATCTGCGTAAGCACCTCCGCAAGCATTTCATAAGTTAGCCGCTTCTCCCAAATTTCATCCGCCTCTTTCTCGTCCTTTGGCCATGGAATTTTTTCGCGGTCAGGAACAAAAGTTGCATCGACATTTAAATCAAAATCCTTTTGCAGCCGGGCAATCACCCACGACAGACGAATAAGAGCCTTCGATTTATAGTCGTTATATATCCTAAACCCCGGAAAAAGATTACCTTGCTCCAAATAGGTTCCGATCGTGGGCAAGAAGGTTTTGAGGTAACCCTCATGATCGGACTCGAGAAAATACAGGCGTTGGCGATCGAGCCTGTTCATGTAAGTCTTGAGAAATTCCTTCTTGTCGACTTTCTCTACCGACACCTTGCTGTAATGAGCTCGATGGAGAGCTTCAGCCAACCATCGGGCCTCACCTTGCATGAGCTTGGTTGGTTCAAGTTCCTTGTCCTCCGTGGCAGCCAGCTCCTCCTTCCCGAAGAGAACACAGTCAAAGGAAAGAACGATCCATGTTAGGAGTAAAAAATATTTGCAGCTTTTAATCATAGTGATTCGGATTATTCGGAAACTGAAATGTCGACGACCGGAGGTAGAAAGAAATCAGAAAAAAGGAAGGGGCCTCAGTCGGCAATGATATATTCGCATGCAAGCACTTACTTCCCCAAGAGGCTCTTTGCCTTATCGAGGGTTCTTTTTTCATCTTCCGTAAGGGAGCCGAATCCTTTTTCGTTAATTTTGTCGAGAATTCGGTCCACCTCCTGCTCGACCATCTCGCGATCATCAAGGTTCACGGAATAATCGGAAGGTGCTCCCGATTTGCGTGATTGCTTGGCGACCTTCAGCCAAGAAGGTTTTTGTAGCCGCGGACGCTTGTTCCAGGAAGTTCCGCCTGAACGAACATAAGTAAAGAAAAACAGCCCTGCCAACATCCCTCCCAAATGCGCCGAGTGGGCAACTCCCGAACTGCCATTGAGCTCATAAAAAAGAAAGCAGTAAGTCTCGATGCTAAGAAGACTCCACAGAATCCATTTCGGCTTGAGCGTGCAAGGAATCACGAAGAAGAGCAGGAGAGTGATAGGCTGCTCCGGTCTCCGCAGGCAAAAAGTCGTAACGAAAGCCATGGCAATCGCAGATGCGCCAACCAATCCGCCTCCGGCAATATTGAATATAAACCACAATAAGGCGCCCGATGCCGCTCCAGCCAGAGTCAACCAAGTCATCATTTTCGGCCCAAGGTCATCTTCAAGGGCTCGTCCCATAAAAAAAATAGCCAAGAGGTTTAGGACCAGATGCCATGGCCCCTCATGCAGGCAAGCGTATGTGACAAGCGTCCACAATTTTCCGGAAAGAAATCCATCGGGCGTAAAGGCCGTCCATGAGAAAAATGTCACATTTGATTCATTGTCGCCCACGGCCTTCACGATGGTTTGCAGGACGAAGCTCGCAATCAAAAGTACGAGCAAGAACTTGAGGAAGCTGCTAGCTCGTCCCCCAAAGCTAGGGGCTCTCATATAAGGCCTATCGTAAAGCATAGGTGAAATCTAATAGGGTGTCTGACAAAAGGGCAAACTAAGGTTGTCACTCTCGGTACATTGAATTTCCGACTTCTCGACAGAAATTGCAACCTTAAGAGATGCGACCAAAGACAAAATGGAAAAGGAAGCAAGGGCTACGATTGCAGGTCTTTCCGCATTGATTTCCAGAGCGACAGTCGTTCGCCAATGGCCACTTCTGCCCCGGATTTTTTGGGAGAGTAAAGTTCGAGTTGCTCATCCAGGTAATCTTGTCCCGAAACATTTTCAGGGTAGTCATGACTGTAAAGGTACGATTTCTCGTTTGCGTTGCGGTTTTTTTTGTTGCGGCCATGCCTGTCTCGAATGGAGGAAGGAATAGACTGAAGGGGTTTTTCCCGTAAGGCTTGCTTGGCTTTGCCTAAAGCCAAGGTCGAACTGTTGCTCTTCGGGCAAGTCGCAAGAAAGAGGGTAATGTGAGCGAGATTCAATTCGCACTCGGGCAGACCAATAATTTCGCACGCACGAAATGCCGCATCAGCAAGTAGCAAGGCCCTCGAATCCGCCAAGCCCACGTCCTCCGAGGCGAAAATGACCAATCGTCTTGCAATGAAGCGAGGATCTTCCCCGCCAACCAACATCTTAGCCAACCAATAGAGAGCGGCGTCGGGGTCGTTGCCACGCATGCTTTTTATAAAAGCCGATGCGGTATCGTAATGTTCGTCTTCATCCCGATCGTATCGAATGTTGCGCTCGCGACTAAAGACAGCCACCTCCTTGTCCGTCAGTTTTGCACCCACGGGCAAAGCCTCGACTATCGTTTCCAAGAAATTGTATCCTCGGCGAAGATCTCCCTCGGCCAGCAAAGCAATCTGCCCTAAAATCCCTTTATCGGCCACGCAAGACCGAGAACCAAGACCTCTTTCCTCGTCGTTCAAGGCCACAAGAAGCGCGTCTTCTATAACTGAGACCGATAACGGTTCCAAGGTGAACAGGTGGCAACGACTAAGCAAAGGGGCTATTACGTAATAACGCGGATTGTGAGTAGTGGCGCCGATAAGGCGAGCGTCACCCGACTCCACATCCGGCAGAAGCAAATCCTGTTGGGCTTTGTTGAATCTGTGAATCTCATCAATGAAAAGGTAGCAATTGGCAGAACCATAATAACGAGCGAGCTTGAGTGCATCTCGCAGTTCGGCGACATTTGAAGTCACGGCATTTATCTTCAAGAGCTTGCACCCGCTGTCGGCTGCGAAAACTGTCGCAAGAGTCGTTTTTCCAGAACCGGGAGGGCCTGCTAAAATCAAGTTGCCCAGCCGGTTTTCCTTGATCAAATTAGGGAGCAAACAACCCTCTCCCAATATATGTTCCTGACCCAAAACCTCAAGAATAGTGCACGGTCGCATTCTCTCGGCCAATGGCCTTCTGTTCTCGCTTACCTTCTCGGGCTCTTTCAAAAGCAAGTCTTTTTCGTCGTCTTCCATTTCGAAAAATATCCAAGCACGGAGAAGCAATTGCAGCAAGCGTTGTGATAAGGATTTCAGAAATCGACCCAGCCGTACCATTGCGGGCGCCATTGCTTTGGGTCCTGCTTCCATGGATCGGCGGGTTGGTCGCGGCGGATATCTTGATGCCACATGAGATTATGCCCGTTTTTGCCGTTGGCCTAGTTTTTTCTCTCGTAGGGATATGGGCCGTTGCGCGTCAAAAGTGTGCACGATGGTTGTGGGCTGTTTTCTTTATCGGAGGAGTATTCTGCCTGTCAGCCACGAGATACCTTCAAGTGGAAGGCTCTCGTAAAACTACATCTAACTTGCTCGACTTGCCCCAGCGAGAACTAGTTTTCGACATCCACATTGAGCGCCTCTTCGATCAAAAAAATGATTCGGTGAAGTTTTCCGGGCTTGGCCATGTTCGAGGGACACCCGATGTCCGACGTGATCTAATAGGCAAACGGATCTATTTTCGACTAGCCTGCAAAAATCAAGGCAACGAACCGATCGAAGGTGACAGAATACGGGCTTTGGGCGTGCTATATCCGATCCAAGATGGCGATGACAGTTCATTTACCCGCCTCCTTCTCGCCAAAGGCATCCAATACGAGTTTCGACGGGGTGAAATTTCAGAAAAGATCGTTCCCGCAAGTTCATTCGCTCACTTTTGTCGTAATTCAAATCGAGACATTGAGAAACTGTTACGTTTCGGAGCCGAACCGGAAGACGAACTCGTCGCGGGAATTGCCGTCGCCATGCTTCTTGGGAAAAAAGCCGCAATCCCGCGGGATCAAAAAGAGCGCTTTATCCTCGCGGGAGCTATGCACCTTTTCGCCATAAGCGGTCTTCACATAGCCATCGTGGCTGGTTTGCTTATATTATTACTGCGACTGGTCCCTGGCCCGAGGTGGATTGAGACGGGCCTTATGTTGACCCTGTTATACCTCTATGTCCAAATTACGGGTGGTACTCCGTCGGCCCAACGCGCTTTCATTATGATCGCGTTTTGGAAGGCTTCGGACATTGCGGGAATGAGGGGAGGGGCATTTCAGGCACTCGTAACTTCCGCATTGTTCGTGCTGGCAATAGACCCAGGGCAGTTTTGGGACAAAGGCTTTCAGCTTTCTTATGCCGTAGTCTTCTCCATAATTCTGTATGGTGGCCCTCTAGGACAAAGGCTGCAGGTTGCTTTGAGGCCTTGGCGATTCCTTTCGGATGAAGAATTATCGGGTCACCGCAAAGCAGGAGTTCAAATATGTCATTGGTTTTTTGGGGCTCTTGCCATAAGCACTGCGGCGACCTTGGCCAGTTCACCACTCGCCGCAGACGCCTTTGGAGTTTTTTCTCCGGGAGGTATTCTGTTGAATGTATTTCTTGTTTTTTTAGCCATTGGAGCAATTTGGTTGGCCGTGTTTTCCCTGCCGTTCGGGGCATGCGGTTTTGATTTTCTTCACGAAATCGATTGGTGCATCATACGATTGATGGATTTCCTCGTAAATTTCTTTATTAAAATTCCGGGCTTTTTCTATCGTGCGGAAGTGGAAGCCTCATGGGCGCCTGCAATAACTAGCTTCGCCTATCTCGGCGTATGCCTTGCATTAGCTCGCAGGTTGCCGTCATCATCTGCATTCGTCTTTTTTGCCGCACCGGCATGCATTGCCTTTTTTGTTGCATTTGGGACCAACCTGTCTTTGGGAAACTAATGTTATGAAAAGTGCATACGAATTAGCCATGGAGCGTTTTGACGGAGATGATGAATCCGAACCTCTCTCCAAAGACCAAAAAGCGGAAATTGCCGAAATCTCATCCAAATATAAGGCTAAGATCGCCGGTCGGACAATATTCCTAGAAAAGAATATCGCGGACTCCATCGCCTCAGGTGACGAAGAGGGGGCGGATAAGATTCGCCAGCAAATCGCCTACGAAACCTCCACTCTGGAGGAAGAGGCCGAACAGGCCAAGGAGAGGGCTAGAAAAGGCTGAAGCTTAGCTTGCCTGAAACGACTTGGACATAATCCCACAAGGAGAGTGTCGCACAACAACATTTAGCCGAACAACAAGTTTCTGCTTCGTGACTCGAACCAATGAGCCACATTCTGCTTAGAAAGAGAAGATGTAGAGCAACAAAAAAATCAACTCCTCGAGTGAACGGGGAAGTCATCAGGTAGTTTTCTTGCGAACCAAAACCAAGTATTGCCCTTAGATATCGCAGAAAATTCCACGATCCTGTGCCCGCCCTCTTTTTTGCTGAGCCGAATGGTAATGTCTCTTAGGTTCTGCCCCTGAGTAATTTGGCCCAACGCTTCTCGACCGATTACCAAATCCTGCGGGTCTACAAAGTTAAAGAAGGGTTTGTCGATAAATTCGGTTGCCGACCACCCCAAAAACTCAGCCCACCCATCGCTATCGCCATGAAAAAAGACTTCGCCGTCCTTAACCTGGATGATTCCGCTGAAATCAGCATCTTGCGAAAGCTCATCTAAAGTAAACTCCCCGCGCATGCGAGACTGAGCGGTCGGATTCTTCATTTTGTGATAATGCCTAGGCGTAACTCCTACGCGCTTTTTAAAGGCTCTGTGAAAATAGTGTATACTCTCGAAACCGCAGTTTGCCGAAATTTCTTTTACGCTTACACGCACGTTTGACAACAAGGTCTTGGCGCGTTCAATGCGCTCGCGAATCAAGTCTTCAGTAGGGCTTACTCCAAATTCATTCTTGAAAAGGGCCGCAAAGCGACTCGAACTTAAATTTGCCAATCGTGCCATTTCCTCGATAGCCCAATGCTCGACCATCCGTTCGTGTACTTCAGCTCTTACCTCTCGAAGTACATGAGAGTGGTCGGAAGAAAAAGACGAGAGGTCGTCCTTTGCATAACGAGAAAGTTTCAGGATGAATTCCTCCAACGCCAAAGTGGCAATGCGTTCCCAATTGAGTTCGCGACGCAAACTTTCGGTCTTCATCTTTTCAAATAAAGACGAGATGAAATGTGTTCGATAAGGATAAAAGACTTCATTCATCAAAAATCCGCCTGTGAGTGCAATTTTTTCAGACGATGATCCTGAAAAGGTCAAATAGTCATTCGACCAACGATCTCCCGCCCCCCTATAATATTGCGGGTTCTGAGGAGTATACATTACGCAGGCCCCTGGCTCGGCTTCAGTCAGGCCAGAAGATGTTTTGACCAACGCTGGGCTAAGAAAATGTATGAATGTATATTCGTTGGAACCTTCGAGGATATCGACCACATGGTTCTCCGAGTGCTCAACTGAGCTATCGCAATTGTTTATTTGTAGTTTCACTTTTTCTTCTTTCTTTTGATTAAAAGCAGGGAATTGTATCCAGATTAAATTAACAGGATTAGTTCATCTCGAAAGCTTAAATGCTGCACTGATACTGAAATGTTTAGTTTCTGTCAATTGGATAAGGCAATCAATAGGTCGCATTTTTGTTTTGCATTTGGGCAGTCGATTCCTATTTATAAATAAACTTCTGCATTCTTTGTAATCTTTTATTAAAAGATTACGGAAAAACAAATCACACGAAAATTAGAAAATGACTGCTCGCAAAGCATCCAAACCCAAAAAAGAATCAAAATCGTTTACCACCCGAATCTCTTTGGAGACTTGGGAAAAGGTCGACTCATACAAAAAGTATGGCAACTGGAACACAAATCAGTTGATGAACCATGCGCTCCTCTCTTTCTTCGAAGTAATTGAATCCAAGGAGAAGAGCCCTAGATTACCACTGATTTGCGAAACTTTGCGCGATCTTGTTTCACGCACCCGAGCACGCTTCAAGTAAGGTATTGCTGGCAAGAAATCTTCCTAGGTGTTATATTCTCCTCGCAATTGCGAATTGCTGGGAATTTCTTACCTTGAGAGCATTGTAGAAGCGACAATAGGCCGAATAGAAATTTCAGGGTTCGAGTTTAGGTTTGCCCGCTCGAAAAGCTAATGCACCCTGCTTTGCATTATGAGTGATGCGAAAGAAAATCATCTTTGCCTTCAGGACACGATGTCTAGGAGTAAGTGTAAAGTTTTTGCCGAAAAAGAAGGCGTGCTTCGATTCTACTGCTGTGGCCCGACTGTATACGGGGCGGCTCACATAGGAAATTTTCGAACATTTGCCGCTCAGGATTTATTTCGAAGGGTCACGGAATACAATGGTTTGAAAACCTTGCATGTCCGCAACCTAACGGATGTCGACGACAAAACCATTCGCGACTCGATAAAGGCGGGGCAGCAGCTAAAGAAGTTCACCACATACTGGACAGACCGTTTTCATAACGACTGCGAGTCACTTGGTTTGCTAAAACCGCATGTCGAGCCTAGTGCGGTCGCCCATATAGCTCAACAGATTCAGCTAGTAGAGAAGCTTCTTCAACGCGGACACGCCTATACTGCAGAAGATGGTTCCGTATACTTTCGAATTTCCTCTTTTGGTGAATATGGCAAACTCTCGAAGCTGAAATCCCGAGATCTTTCTGCGGGAG
>JACNJI010000556.1 GCA_014382645.1 Verrucomicrobiota bacterium
GTGGTTACCTGCATGCCTACGTCGACCATTTTTCCAAGTGGGCGGTAACGGTGGCGGAGCCCGCTGCGAGGCCTTCCTTCGTGCCCAACTTATTGGTTAGCGGATTGAACGCCGACCCGGTGACCGAGCGGTGGTACGAATCGGATTGGCTTGGCTCCTTCAACGATACCGGAAGCGGCTGGATATATCATGACGAACATGGCTGGCTCTACCCGGCTGAGGACGGTTCCGGCAACTATTGGTTGTGCCACGCCAACCTTGGGTGGCTCTGGACGGAACCAAGCGTATACGGGAATGCCGAAGGACATCGCTTCCTCTTTTCATCAAAGGCGGATTCGTGGCTGTACTATGAATCAAGCGCCAAGAATTTCTACGTTTATAAGGATTCCACGGGGATGAACCATGAAGGAGTTTCCTTTGCCCGGTTGAAAGTGTCTTCCTCGGACGCCTCTGTGGGGCGGGTTACGGGTGACGGATATTACGAGGTCGGAACCATGGTGAAACTGACTGCGGTTGCCAATCCGGGGTACCGGTTTACCGAGTGGCGAAGCTCCACCAGGGGCATGTCGGGTACCTCGGAGACCTTGGACGTTCAAGTCGTCGGCGGTGAAAGCATCACCGGGGTCTTCGCCAAGATGACGAGCGAGGACATCATCTCTTCGGTTTTTGACTAGGATTGCAGCACGATTCTCTGCGAGAGCCTCCTCGCGATGACAACGAGGAAAGCCGGAAGGCATGGATTGCCACGCCCTAGAGGGCTCGCAATGACAGGGGAAAGTGAAAGGCGTGGATCGATAGCGTAGTTGCGACCGCTCCGGTTTCCTGTTCCGAACACACTCCCTTTGCCACCCACCCACACCACTCACCTTGTCATTGCGAGGAGGGACAAGTCCCAACGCGGCAATCCAGTGGAAGCATGGGCAGAACTAACAACGACTCGGACTGGGTTGCCGCGTCGGCCTCTGCGAGAGCCTTCTCGCAATGACAACAAGGAAAGGCGAAGGGCATGGATTGCTCCGCCCCGAAGGGCTCGCAATGACATGGGAAAGTGAAAGGTGCGGCTCCTTCCTCTCGCTTTTTCTTATCGTAGGATTACGGCGTCGGCGACTTCGAGGTCGAGGGTTAGGAGTAGACCCGTTTCTTGTTTCTCGACCTTTAGAGGCTTGCCGCTGGCCCGGGTGATTTTTTTGCTTGGGAATTTTCCGGCCAGTTTCACTTCCAAGTTCTTGATCGGGCCTTTGCTCCAGTTTGCGAGGGTGATGATCGAGGCGGTTTTCGTTTCCACGATGCAGGACTCGACGAGAGTCTCTGAGCAGGTGACGGGGCGAAGGAGATCGCGGGCGGGCCAGGCGATGAGATCTCGGGCCGCGGCGTGGAGGTCGGTGGGGTGAAAGTGGCTTAGGGAATCCGCGGCGCTCGAACGATCGGCGGGGATGAGCGGGACGGAACCATGATAGTAGGAGAGCCCGGGAAGGAAGGCGCATGACAGGGTTTCTCCTTTCCCCGGGGTGGAGCGGACGATGGCGGGAGAACCGTTTGCGAATTTTGCGAGGACTTCCCCGCCCTTGGCTTTCAGTTTTGCTCTTACGGACAAGACGGGAAGCTTGGCGTCGTTCCAACTCGTTTCCGCGATGGGTTTGGTGAAGGCTATGTCCTGGCGGATCATGTCGATCTGGGCGCCATCGGGTTCTTCGATTCCATTGAGCTCGATTCCGAGCAGGGGGAGAAGCAGTTCGTTGGGCCGGTCGTACTCGTCGAGAGTTCCGGCCCCGGCGGTGGCGAACAGACGGCCGCCCGCCTTCACCCATTTTGCGATTTTGGCGGATGCGTCTCGGGAAACGTGCTTGTCTGCGAGATAGAGGACTTTGTACTTGGCGAGAGTGCCGTCGAGGGCATCCGACTCCACGAGGAAGTCGAGAGGAACTTGGGCATGGCGAATGGCGAGGTAGAGGGAGCGCTTGCCGGCGGCAAAGGAGCCGTGCGAATCTCCCCAGATGTCGCCCGTTTCGCTAAACCAGAGCCCGGCTTGGGCGGGGCGGGGGCGACCGTTCCATACGACGTCCTCGAACAGTCCGAGTTCTCGAAAGCCCGTGAGGACGGTGGCGTAGTTGTCGAAGTTGTTTACGTAGTTTTCCGTGTAGGCTGCCTGCACGGGCCGAAACTCGAAGAGGTTTACGATCTGCATGCCGTGCCCGAGGGCTCCGTAGAAGAGACGTCTCCAGGTGTCGGGACGATTGTTCGGCCAGTGGGCCATGCAGTAATAGTGAATTTTCTGCTCGGGCTTTCCCCGGACGCCGGCACTGAGGAGGTCGAGGTTCAGGTTGTTCAGTTGCATGGAGGCCACGGGCATCTGGAATATGTAGTCTTCGCTCCATGGCTGGGTCATGCCTTCAGCCCGAAAGACGTTTACCCACTTGTGGACTTCGCCCAAGTACCTGTGCTCGGCGGGATAGTGAGGGGAGTAGTTGGCGCCGATGCCGGCGTTGGGAAGATGTTTTCGCAGGATGTCCGTTCGTTCCTTTATCTTGAGGATTCCGTGGTGGTGGAGGTAGCGCTTGGACCAGTAGAAGAGCCCGGGCCTGTCGGCTTTCGCCTCGTCGGAGACGTCGTAGGAAATGGATTCCCAGTTTTTCGCTCCGGGGACGAGGTCGCCCGGCTGCAGTTTTTTTTCCTTGGCGTAGGCTCGAAAGCCATCGGTGGCCTCGGTTCCGCGTGGGCGGGGCAGGCTGATCTCATCGCCGAGGCTGATCGTGGCGATCTTGTTCGCCCTGTCGGCAAGCTTGGTTTTGCAGTGCTCTTCCAGTTTCGCGGTGGGCACGCCTCGAACGTCGGTATAGCCGTCTATCCTCGAACCGCGTCCCGAGGTGTCGTTTGTCCGGGTGATGCCAAAGAGTTTTTGAAAGCGATCGACGGCTTTGTCGTAGGCGGGATCGAGCCCCGTGCGAAAGGTGAGGGCATAGGTGATGCATTGGGTGGGAAGTTTGCCGTGCTTGGGTAACTTTTCGAGTTTGGCGAGGAGATCGAAGGCGACGTCGCGCTCACGAATGATTTTGCGAGAATACCGGGTGTCTCCGAAGTATGCGAGGTTGAGGGTTTCGCCCGTGGTCTCGAACTTTCCGATGAGGCTGCGCTTTCCTCGGGCATCCACTGCCCCCACTTCCACGGCGACCTTGCCCGCCGGCTTGATCCGGAGTGCCCATTGTCCGCCGTTCATGGTGTCCAGGAGGTGCCCGACTTCCTGCCATTCGGTTGTTTTCCCGCCCTCGACTTTCAAGGAGAGGGGTTTCCATGACCGCATGTGAACCCAGTAGGGGGAGTGCTCGGTGCCGTTCTTGGCCGTTACCGTCACCGCTTTCTTTCCTAGGTTCCTTACCCTTAAGGAAACGTCGCCTTGTTGCGTGAGAAGGCCGTCGAGCGGCAGGTAGCGTTCCTTCTCGATCCGTTTGGCGACTTCCTCGACGTCGCGGGTAAGCATGATGAGATCGAGGTTTCGTTTGGCGGCGGGTTCGGGTTGCTTGTCGGCGAACAGGGTGATGGTGGCTGTGCCGGGCTTTAGGTTCACGAAGGCATCGTGGCCCTCCCAGACAATGTTCTCGGTGGCTCCCCAGCTCCATTTGTGATCGGCTTTCAGCTTTTGGGAGAACGCCCAAATCTTGAGGTTCTCGCGGGAGCCGTAGAGACGGTCGAAGACTTTTTTTCCTCCTTGCTCGATTCTTATGCGAAATTCCGTGGAAAACCGATAAGCCGCTTCGTAGCGGACGAGTACGTGATATTTTCCACTTTCCTTAACCGTTACGTTCATGGAAGCGGAAGCCCCAT
>JACNJI010000356.1 GCA_014382645.1 Verrucomicrobiota bacterium
ATGCAGGAGCAAAAAGACGCCAAGGGTAAAACCCGCATCCGGGGCATGGGCTACTTGTGGACCAAGCGGGAATTCGCCGATTTCGAATTATCTCTCTCCTACAAGCTCTCCCCCGAAGCCAACTCCGGCGTATTCTACCGTGCCGACAAGAAAAACCCCGTGCAGGGAGGTTTCGAAATTCAGCTCATGGACAACAAGGGCTTCCAAAGGAAAGCGAAAAAGAAACTGCCACCGCGAAAACTAAACGGATCCTTTTACGACGGACTAGCCCCCACCAAGGACTTCTCCCATCCCTTGGGCGAGTGGAACGCTTTTCGTCTATTATGCGACGGACCCTTGTTCACCTGCTACATCAACGGCGGCAAGTCCTTCTCCGTTAATCTCGATCATTGGGAAGTTCCGGGCAAGAACCCCGACGGTTCCGCAAACAAGTTTAAGCACGCTCTCAAGGATCTCCCCCGCAAAGGTCGCATAGGCTTCCAGAACCATGGACAAGTCGTCTGGTTCAAGGACATTGCCATTCGCTCCCTCCGATAATTCCTTACGATCGAACGACCATCTATTGCCCGACCGGATACCGGAGCCTGTTCGCCTGTCTGTTCGAAGAAGGTCCTCGATTTTATTTCATTTCTGCTTTAATCTCAGGTTATGAAAGGAGCTCTTGTTCTCATCGGAACCTCGACCGCCGGTTGGCTGGCATGGTGGGCTTGCGAACCCCTGCACTTGATGGCCCAGTACGCCGTCAGCGTGATCGCCTCGGGAGTGAGCTACTACTACACAAAAAAAATTGTAGAACGCCTGTTGGGCCTGTAAGTGGCCAACACTCTTTTCTCTCATCCCGTCGCGAGATAAGGGCTTGCTAAGGCCTCGTTTGCCTTTAACGAAGCCCCACTTGCGACGAACGGGGGCGACATCTCCCTTTTCTTTTCATCACGGTACTCCCATCGGCTTTGCATGATCTCGCCCATGCGTCCAAACCTCAAAGGGATAATCATGGCGTCGTGCGCACACCATGCCTGTTCCCGGGCGAAACCACCTCACCTCTTGTCATTGCGAGGAGAGGCAAGGCCCTGACGGGCTTGCCCATGCGGCTCGGCTTTACATTACATACCCCTGGGGCTTGTTAATCAGTCGGCTGTATTAGGTAGTCGTTTCCAGGCGGTGCCTCGGGCTCGAAGACCGTCATGCTCGAAGGTGAGCCCGAGATCGAGGCGCTTGAAACCTTTCAGCAAAGAAGCCGGGTCCTTCGGGGTCTTGGGTTGGCCGGGGTGACCGAAAACGGTGGACTCGTAGGTTTGGAATTTCTCGTTCCACACATACTCCCCACCACCGGGGCAGGTGAGCAGTACGTGCCAGGTCTTGGTGTGGTAGGCGAGGGCATCGTCCTTTCCGAGGTTGAGCTTCCACTCATTGAGAATGGGCAGGTTGTTCCAGGAGCGTCGGCGGAATTGCATAGTCATTTCATCGCGGGAAAAAACGTCCAGAAACGCGATCAACTTGCTGTCCACGGTGATGGAGGCGCTTTCGCCAAGCCACGGCTTGGGGTTTTCGGGGAGGGGTTGCTTCTCCTTTTTCATTTTGCGAGCGTCGAGACGGCGGTCGAGAGAACGCTTGAGGAGGGCTTCGTTCAAGGTGACGGTGAGCAATTTCGAGGAGGGGGCATAGTAGAGGGCGATCTCATCCACGCCTTCTTCTTCCAGATCTTCCCGAATGTCTCCTGCAGGGGCGATCTTTACGTATCCCTGCTTCTTGTATTCATGGTTTGTCCAAGTGGTCATGCCGGGAGCGGTTTGCTCGAGCCAAGCCCTGAGGGCCGCAAGAAAGGCAGTAAGCTTGAAGGGGTTGGTGGCCTCGACGTTGAGAGCGAGTGGCAGACGACCGACGTTGTTTTTCATAAATGCCTCGGCCCCGTCCTCGCCGTCCTTGGCGACGGCTTTGCCCAACTCATCCCAAAAGGGAGACTCGTCTGCGTATACCGACATCCACTGTCCTACCCAGCCGAAGGCGTTCAGCCCGAGGGAGGGCGCAAAAAGCGCGGCCATGTTGCCCGCTTGCTGCATGGTGCGGGACTTCATGTCGAGGGCGGTTATCCAGTGGACGAGAGATTCCTCGTGCGGGTCGCCGGCGTTAGGATCCAGCTTTACGGTACCCGTGGTCTCGATGATTTGGCGATAGTCGCTGTTCGCGATGAGGGGCATAATCGATACGTCTGCCGAAAGGTGGCCTTCATCAATCACGAGGCGAGCGGCAATGGGATCGAAGAAGGCAGACCAGTTGGACTGGTAGCGATCGCGGAAAATATCGTAGGCTCGTTTTTCGGGTGCGGATATTTTCTTGATTCCCATTTCCGTGATGGGTGTGAGGAATCCGAGGTTGCCGTATTTCGATGACTGTACTTTTCCGGCAATCAGCGAAACCTTGCCGAGCTCGGGGAACTCTTTCGACTGCAGCTTTTCCCCGGCTTCGTGCCTAGCCTGAAGCTCCGAGAGCGCGGCGGCCGCTCGAGTGCGGCGGGAGGCGCCAATGCGCCAAGCAGGCCCGCACCATCGTCGAATCGCGGCATCGGTGACCATGAGAAAGGCTTGCTCCTCGACGTCAGCTGATCGCAGGTAGCGGGACCGGAAGAAGGAGTATTCGTCGAGGCTTGCCAGATTGGGTTTCTTGCCCGATTCGGCGGCGGCCAACCTGCGAAGCTGAGCCAGAGAGTTGGTAACCACTACGACGTTTTTACCGAGGACCGCGGAATAGGACTTCACGGAATGATCGGGTGAGACGAGACCGACGTAGTCAATGCCTGCAACGGTTCCAGTGACGGCCTTGGTATCCTTTCTTTTCTGCGACGTCAGGAGACGTCGCAAGGCTAGGGAAGCGACTAGAGCTTCGGTCTGCTTGGCTTCGTATAGGATTGTGAGATCCGTACCCGTACGAAGGAAGGGATCTCCTCCCGTCATGGCGACGGAGGCAATGAGCTTGGGCCCGAGAAGTCGACTCAGTTCGGTGACGGGCAGGCAGAGCTGATCGCGATACTTCTCCTTGCTTTGGGCGCTTTCCGAGCGAGCTTCTGCCAAGCGAAGCAGGGGGGTGCCCTGAAGAGCGGCTTCGTCGAAGATGGTGAGCAAGTCGGCGAAGGTGGGGAAGAAAATGGCGTGCTGGTCGGCGGGTATGACCTTGGCGAGTGGGTCGAGGGTGGGTTTCTTGTCGCCCAACAATTCCTTCCACTCCATTTCGGCAATGGTGATTCCCTTAACGTTCTTGACCGATATTGTGGCATTGGTCTCGGGCGAGAGACGCAGTTCGCGGTCAAACTGCAGGTTTTCACTTAGGGCGCGTCCTCCTGAAAAGAGATCGAGGGTATCCTCCAGACTGCCTCGCGAAGGACGATTGGGGCGTCTGTTGGGATTCGCCGCATTGGTGACGTTTGCGTCCAGTTTGCGCATCTCCGCGGCACTAAAATCCGCTTGGTGCCTGAACCATGCGGCTCCGGGGATGCCTCGAGCGAGCAAATGTTCGTAATGTTCTTTTCGCCCCTTGTGGAATTCCAGTTCACCGACTGGGTTAGCTTTTTTCACGCGAAAGCCAACTGGCCGCATGCCGTCGCCTTCGCCCATGGGCAAGAAAAGAGTACCTTCCAGTGGAAGCCGGTCGGTGCGAATGATGACGCGTATCTGGCCGGGACGGAATTGGCTTTGCCACCTGCGACTATTATCATCCTGATCCATCAAGAGGTAAATTTCCTTTGCCTCGGAAGCCACGGCATAGGGCATGAATTCAGGAACCCAGCGACCGCCTT
>JACNJI010000557.1 GCA_014382645.1 Verrucomicrobiota bacterium
CCTCTGACCTAGTGTTTAGGAAACACCCGCTCTATCCAACTGAGCTACGGGAGCAAATTAACATAAGTTGCTTGTTATGTGGTGTTTACAAATTTTGTCTTGAAGCTCTTAAAAAGTGGTTGTAACCTGGAGTTGTAACCCGAAAGAGCTAAAATGACCAAAAAAGACAAAAAAACCTCCTTTACAAGGAAGCCGTACACATTCAAGCGCGTCTCAGAAAACCTCTACAAGGTCACCGAGACAGGCGGATACTACGCGCTCGTCAAACGGGGCGGCAAGCAAATCCGCCGCAGCCTCAAAACCACCGACAAAGCGCTCGCAAAGCGTCGCCTGGCCGAACTAAAACAAAAAGCGTCCAAACTCCGGACCGGGAAAGAGCACGCCTCCATTACCTTCGAGAAGTATTCCGAACGATGGATCATGGCAAAAGAAGCGAGTCTCAAATCCCAAACAATCCGACGGATGAAGGATTGCTTAAAAGGGATCAAGCCATACCTAGGCAATAATCTAATCCGAAACATCACCTACCAGGACTGCGAACGTTGGCTCATCGGCCGCGGAAAGGAGCTAAAAGCCAGCGCCTACCGCCAGGAACGGCAGTTGATGATCGGTGTTCTGAAGGCCGCCGAACGGGACGGCATCATCCTGGATAACCCGGCCACCCAACTACCCAACAAGAAAATGCCAAAAATCGAAATCCATGTGCCGAATCATGATCAATTTCGATCATTGATCAAACAAATGCGGCAAGCCGACAGTCGGGGCATCCATGGGGCATATCTCGTCCAACTGCTCGCCTACAGTGGGATGAGATTAAATGAGGCAACAAACCTGATGTGGAGTGAAATCGACCTGGATCGCGATTGCTTCACCGTTACCGGTGGCGAATACGGCACCAAGAATCATGACATTCGTACCGTTCCACTTTTCCCCGCAATGCGGGAACTGCTTGCGCGGATTCGATCAGCTCAAACCGAAACCCATTCGGACTATGTCACCCCGATCAAGGGAGCACGCACCCTGATGGCCAATGCCGCTAAAAAGGCCGGCATACCAAAATTTACCCACCACAGCATGCGTCATTACTTCTGCTCCAACGCCATCGAGGTCGGCATCGACTTCAAGGTGATTGCAGGTTGGCTGGGTCACAAGGACGGCGGCATCCTTGTCGCAAAGACATACGGCCACCTTCGCGACACCCACAGCTTCGAGATGGCCAAACGCATGACTCAAGGCGCCGACGAAGTTGAACCGAAAAACGTCGTAAACATTTCAGATAAAACCGCTTAATAACATGACACTAGAAATGGATTTTGAAGAACTAGCAACAGATCTCGAAACTACCCGTAAAATTATATCATCGGATAAGTATATCAGTGAACTCGACGAACTATCCCCTTACAAAAACGAGCATGAATTAAAGTCCCAAGTCGAATATTGGTCCAAACTACTCCTGGAAAAACTGTACAAAGCTAAAGACTCTTTAGAAGAGCTGCTTCACGATGATCCTTACACCAAAGCGTACATTGGAATAAATAAATTGATGGAGGATGAAGAACCCTTGAGTGTCTTTGAAGCCTACACACTTCAACTTACTGTCATCGCCAACTCAAATGTAACTTGGGGCAAGCGACCATTCGACCGGGAATGCCTGCAGTTAAAATTTCCTGAAGATTACCCAGGCAAAACGATTATCCATAATCAATGCCATAACAATATCCGGTTAATCTATGCAGATCCTAATTTCTGGAAACTACATCATCTGGAGATTGATGATAACGAATTGGAAAAGAGAGTATCTGACTATCTCTTAAAACACTATGGCATGGTGTTTGGTTTCCCCTATTCAGTTTGGGGCCAAATGGTAATTAAGCCCATTCACAGAAATTTTCTCTGTCTGCTCATGACGCACTTTCCAAGACAATATTTTCAGACAAACAAGAACGCTGAAGACAAAGAGCAACTTCTAGAGGTGGTTGCTGAACACCTTGATAGTCCCATTCTCGATTTGAGCGGTTATCTGGCCTCTAAGCAGTTGACTAGAGATCAACTGATAAAACTTCGCGATATGGCCACCCACATCAAACGCAGCGTAAAATGGTGTTTGGATAACGACAACAAGCCCATCATCCAGTCCCAGCGTGCACTCCCAATTCGACCAAGGGATTGGGAAAAATCCATGAAATTAGAGCAAATGGTAAACTTGATCTACAAAGGAAAAGGATTGGCCGACCACCCATCAAATTTAGCCCATAAATTCTTCGGCCAAGCTGAACCCCCAGACCGAAAACTAGCCCGCCAAGCCCAGGCATTGTTCAAATTCCGAGAGTACTTCAGCTTGAAAAATTATCTTAAGGGTCACTCCACTTAAGATAATTTGATTTAGCCCAAGCCCTAGCCCATGTAGTCCGGAATGAACGCAAATCGTTCCGGAAAAACACATGAGGATGCCAGCGCTCACAAGCTGGCGTATACACGCACAGAGGCAGCTAAGCTTCTCGGCATCAATCCAATCACGCTCGACCGCTTGGCCAAGCGTGGGTTGATCCGGCCTTCCAGAGCCATCAGGCGGCCGCTCTACCCCCATACCGAACTCGTCCGCTTCCTTGAGGACACCAAACCACTCGAACCGTGAGTCCTCATTCACGACTTAGGGTTGATGTGGGCGTTTCGGACGAGGAGCCGATCCAGGCTGACGTCACCCTGAACTCCATCTGCATCGAGCGGGTCGGAGGCACGATCGAGGTGCACTTCTCATCCCTGCTCCAATGCGAGGTTGAGCTTTGCCTCTCTGAAGCCGATGCGCGGGATCTCATCCAACAATTGTCATGCTTCACCCAAACGCATTAAAAGCCCAGGAGATAGCTGAGGCGCTGGGGGCGGTGGTGATACCCGTTCACCGCTCCAAAAAGCCCAAATACAGATATTGGCGTGGACTGGACTACGCCAAGTGCCTGACCAAGGACCTGCTTAAGCTTTATGACGGCGAAACCAACATCGCTGTGGTTCAAGGGGAACCGTCATCAGGTCTGATTTCCATCGATTTCGATGATGCCAAGGCACTGAAGGAGTTTCTGGCTCTCAACCCCGCCTTGAAAGACACCCTGACCACCTCTGCGGCCAGGGGAGCCAATCTATGGTTCAAGATGCAGGGCAACTATCCTCCGCTGACCCGCTTGAAGCGAGGCAGCTCAATATGGGCTGAATGGCGTAGCACAGGCGCTTTTACCGTCATCCATGGGATTCACAAGGAGGGGATGCCGTACACATCGAACCAACAGAAACCGATCAACATATGCCTTGGGGACATTGTACTGCCCGAAGACGTCAATTTTAAGACATCCAAAGGACGTACTTCGTCTGAACAACTGAACGCTGCACCTGCAACTACACCCCTTCACACTGCACCCTGTACTTCTGCACACCTACACAACATAGAAACACCCATGGATTCAAATGCCCTCATCATTGAGGATGAAGCACCCCCAGAATTACTTTCTCCTGCCCTTATTCTGGAACAACTCAAGACCCGGGAAGAAGCGCTTGATGCGTTAAAGAAGGACAACCCCGCTCTCCACAAACTCTATCTGAAACTCGTTGATAGAAATTTTACAGCCATGCCGCATCAACGAAATGCCTTCCTTAACGAGGCCGTTCCTTTCCTGTACCGCGCAGTTGCGCCCGAATTAATCATGCCTTTGATTGAGTTCTTTTACATCGTACACAAGCCGATCTTTAAAGACCCGCTGTCGCAACACACGATAGAGGCAAAAGCGCTCCTCAAGGGCG
>JACNJI010000119.1 GCA_014382645.1 Verrucomicrobiota bacterium
GCAGCTATGTTCTTCGGGCCAATTTCTCGTTGAATCAACACCTTCTCACGGTGACCGCAGGACCAGCCGGTCGCGTTTCAGCCGGCGGGACCTTCGCCTACGGTTCCACTCCAAGCATCACCGCGACTCCCGACCCAGCCTATATTTTCTCCCACTGGAGTGGTTCCGGCACAATTGGGTCGACCTCTTTTCAGACTACTATTTCCATGACCGATGACCGAAGCGTCATCGCCAATTTCGAGCTTGGTTCCTACGCCCTCGCCGTCGTGGTCGACGCAAGTGGCGGTGGCTCCGTAATCGGCGGCGGCAACTATGAATATGGCCAAACAGTTAATATTTTCGCAAATCCAGCCGAAGGGTATCGTTTTGTCGGATGGACAGGAGAAAATCTAGCTGACCCTACTGCCGTCGGCACATCCGTCACGATAACTGCCTCCCAGACCATCACCGCCAACTTTGCGGAATCCAGTCACAGCCTCCTCCTTTTCAGCAACATGGAAGGAGCAGGAACACTAACCGGATCCGGAACATACCCTTACGGGGCAGATGTCAATGTCACCGCTATAGCTTCATCCGGCTTCGTTTTCACAAACTGGAGCGGAATTGGAATAGCCGACGCGATCTCATCCTCCACCACTATATCGTTAACCTCCGACCTTAATGTCACCGCCAACTTCGAGAACCTCACCTACCCACTCAACCTGACGGTAGAACCCAGCGTCGGGGGAACAGTGGTTGGAAGCGGGAGTTACAACCTCGGAAGCAGTGTAAACATTACCGCTCTTCCCTCCGTGGGCTATCAGTTCATCGGGTGGGTCGGGGGTAATCCTGTCGAAGCCAACGATAGTGCCACCACAGTCACTATCGCTGGCTCCGCCAACCTTACGGCTGAGTTCGAGAAGTTACAGTATAATGTAAATATTTCCGTATCTCCTGTTGGCGCAGCCACCGTATCGGGTGGAGGCACATATCAACATGGAGACACTGTGTCCTTGGTCTCGACTCCGATCAAGGGATATGAATTCTCCCATTGGTCAGGGGCAAACTTGGCCGACACAAACTCATCCGACCAGAGTTTCACTGTTTTCGGAGATCTCAGTCTCGTAGCTAATTTCGAACGACATGCCGATGCAGCCACCCTCTTCTACGCTCTCGATGCAACAGAGCTAGAGGCGGGATGGCAAGAAAGCTCATGGTTCGGGTATTTTCATCAAACAACACCCGAATGGGCATACCATTTCGATTTCGGCTGGATTTACACCAAACCCGAAAACGATTCTTCCATGTGGTTTTGGACCCAGCGCTTTGGTTGGCAATGGACGAATAAAGACGCTTATCCCAATGTCTGGAGTCAAGACAACTACGAATGGAACTACTTCTCACGAATCCGCGATGGCACCTTTGCTTATTACGACTACTCGTCTTCCTCTTGTCAGAAAATAGCTACCACTTATGAAGTAACGGTGGTATCCTACCCATCTAACGCCGGATCAATAATCGGCGGGGGTGTCTACGAAGAAGGAACGACCACGGAGATTGAAGCTACGCCGGCCGAGGGCTATGTATTCAAGCGCTGGTTTGGCGATGCTACGGGAACTTCCGTAAACATCCACGTAACAACAAGTGGCAACCTCATAATCTACGCTTATTTCGAAACAAGTAACCCTTGAAAATATCAATCGAAAAGGATTTGACTGAGTCGATTTACGGAAGGCTTCTAGTAAAGCATTGAACGAGTACAATGATTTGAGGTCTAAAGTAAGGAAAGGGCTTGCTTTCATTGGTCGAAAGGAAGCCTCTAGTAATTTCATTTATTGATTATGTCGCGGGGAGAAAAACGAGCCTTTTGCTTTTCAGCAGCCTTTCATATCGTGGGCTTGCTCGCCTTCGCTGTAGTCGGATTGTTGACGACCTGCACAGAGGAACCGGAGGTAAGGCATGTTTTTCAGTTGGTTTCCACGCCCTCCCCTTCCACAAGTATTGCAAAAGTTGCTCCAGATCCGGCATCGATTGTTAAATCGAAACCACCCGTAGTTAAACCGAAACCAAAGCCAACGGTCGATCAACCGAAACCAAAACCAGTCGTAAAACCTAAGCCTAACCCCAAACCACCGATCAAGGTCACTCCCCCCCCACCGAAACCGAAGCCAACCACGAAACCGCCCAAAGAAAAGCCAAAGGCAACAATTTCTTTGGCTGATTTCGACAGAACCCACAAGAGACCTACCGTTAAGCCCGAACCGACACTAAAACGACCTGAACCGCGACCGAGGGTAAGAATTGATCCAGATGTCTTCACCATCCCCGAAATTCATCTCGCCAATCCTCAAACCGCATCTACCGCAGTAAACCCGAATGTATTGAATAGTTACCTTTCTTCCGTTAAAGCCCAACTGGAAGCTGTCTGGCAAAGATTACAGGCACAGGCCGGTTTGACCTCCGGCGGAGAAGCTAAAGTTCAGTTTCGTATTTCTTCCGGCGGCGTCATCCTCTCCCCTGCAATCGTTCGCCGCTCAGGAAACCCCACTTTGGACAAATTAGTGCTCCAAGTATGTCGTTCCGTGGGCAATGTCGGTCGACCTCCGGGCGGCGGCATCGATTCGCCTATTGCTCTTCCCTTCCGGGTCAACTACTGAAACTGAGCATGAAGTTCGACTGGCGTCGTCCTATTGCACCTACAGTTCTTGTACTGGGGCTGTTACTCTGTTTCATTAGAGATCCAGTTGTCGGATTAGGAATCGTTCTCGTGTCTTTTGCCCTCATCCTAGGCTTCTCTCGTGGCTCAGAAAAAAACTGAGCTACTGTATTAGGTATCAATCAGAGTTAGCCTTACTGCTCAAGGCAGTTTGTATCGAGAATAACTTTTGCCCCTTTCTTCTAGACGCAAGGGAAAAAGTGCCCGTGGACTTCAACAAATTAGCATATTCATTGTCGCCGAGGTAACCATCCAATGTCTCAATCACTCTTTGAGCCAAAGAAAGATTTTCAATGGGGAAAATGGCTTCCACCCTATTGAAGAAGTTCCTCGGCATCCAGTCGGCGCTTCCGAGAAAGACCAGTGGACTGTCTTTGCCATTCTCAAAGTAATACACTCGACTGTGCTCAAGATAGCGACCAAGCAAACTGCGGACATGTATATTTTCACTGAGTCCCTTGACTCCCGGAACTAGACCGCATATGCCACGAATAATCAAGTCCACACGAACCCCTGCCTGAGAAGCCTCGTAGAGCGCGTCTATGGTCATTGGGTCGATCAAGCTGTTCGCCTTAACGATGACTCTACTGGGTATGCCTGCTTTTGCATTTTTTGTTTCCGTATGAATTAGCCCCATCATCCGGCGATGAAGATCAAAGGGAGCAACCAACAACTTGCTAAACTTGGGGGTTATGCTGTACCCCGTGAGAGTATTGAAAAGCTTCGCCACATCCGAAGTAAGACCCGTATTTGAAGTAAAGAAACTATAATCAGTGTATGATCGGGCTGTAACGGGATTGTAATTCCCTGTGCCCAAATGGGCATAGCGACGAAGCCCGCGATTTTCCCTTCGTACGACCAAGCAGCACTTGCAATGAGTTTTTAAACCCGCAAGACCGTACACCACATGGACCCCGACCTCTTCCATCCTCCGAGCCCAGTTGATATTGGCCTCCTCGTCGAATCGAGCCTTTAGTTCAACCAAAGCCGTTACCTGCTTTCCGTTTAAAGCGGCAGCCATAAGGGCATTGACGATCGGAGAATCGCCACTGGTGCGATAGAGCGTAAGCTTAATCGCAAAAACT
>JACNJI010000098.1 GCA_014382645.1 Verrucomicrobiota bacterium
GGCTGATCAGGACCCCTAAGAGCGAATTGGGAAAGGGGAAGGGGGTGCTAGGGATAAAGGGAAACGCATAACACTTAGGCTACAAGACGAAGAAGAAGAAACCGCCAGCCACTCCGCTGAGGGAAAAAAACATATTACCCGCCATGACCATGTGGTCGTATTGTCGCCATATCAAATGCTTCGAAGCGATGGTAGGATGCCCAAGCAATTGCATGAAGGCGTCCTCCACTTCTTCCGCTTGCAAATCGTCGTACTTGTCCGGAGTCCAGTCGCGAGCGGCGGCGACATGTGCGGGTTCCTTCGAAGGCTGGTCATAGATAGGCGCCTCGTCGGTCAATGACTTGGCTGGAATATCAGCCACCACCACGCCTTTGTGACGCACTACCATGCGGTCGCCTTCCTTGACCTCACCGATCTGGGCGGCATGAAGGTCCCATTTCTCGAAAACTTCCTCCAACTCCTTCTCGCGTCCGCGATTAACGATCACCAGCATGCGCTCCTGGCTTTCCGAAAGCATGATCTCATAGGAGTTCATGCCCTCCTCGCGCTGGGGGACGAGATCGAGGTCGATTTCAATGCCGGCGTCCCCGCGGGAAGCCGTCTCGCAAGAAGAACAAGTCAACCCCGCCGCCCCCATATCCTGAATGCCGACGACCAAGTCGGGGATAACCATCATTTCCAGACAAGCTTCAAGCAAAAGCTTCTCCATGAACGGGTCGCCCTTTTGGACCGCAGGTCGATCCTCGGCGCTTTCCTCAGTCAGTTCACGGGAGGCGAAACTGGCCCCGCCCAGCCCGTCGCGACCGGTTCCGGGGCCTACGTAGTAAACGGGATTCCCAACACCCTTGGCGGCTCCACGCTTGATTTCTTCGTGACGCAGGATGCCTGCGCAAAGGGCGTTAACGAGCGGATTTCCCTCGTACGAGTCATCAAAATAAACATCACCGCCGACATTTGGGATACCGAGGCAGTTGCCGTAATGTGAGATGCCGTGCACCACCCCCCGAAAGAGACGGCGAACCTGAGGTGAATCCAAGGAACCAAAGCGTAAAGAATTCGTCAGGAGGACGGGCCTAGCCCCCATGGTGAAGATATCCCGCACAATTCCTCCCACACCAGTGGCGGCTCCCTCGAAAGGCTCGATAGCACTGGGATGATTGTGAGACTCGATTTTGAAGCATACACCCCAACCATCGCCGATATCTATGACCCCCGCGTTTTCCTCGCCCGCCTTGACCAGCACTTGGCCGAGGGCACCCTTGTCAGCCTTTTCGGTCGGGAACAACCTGAGAAGCTTGCGAGTGTTCTTGTAAGAGCAATGCTCCGACCACATGACCGAAAAAATGCCCAACTCGGTCAGGTTAGGCACACGGCCCAAAATGTCCTTCGCTCGTTCGTATTCCTCGGGCAGCAGTCCGTGCTCGGCCACAAGCTCGGGCGTGATCTCGACGTTCAAGGTATCGTCCGGGTTCGGCGGCGGTACGGGACGGGCGGCAGGTCGATCGGTAGTTTTCAAACTCATGCCGATTCCATTGCTACGGGGGTTTCCTCCAGCAAAGGGGCCAAGAAGGCCCTCAGGACACCGATGCCGTCCAGGCCGGGATGAAAGGGTTCCACCACCCGTTCGGGATGGGGCATCATGCCGAACACGTTCCCCGTTGCGTTGCGAACACCCGCGATGTCGTTCACGGAACCGTTCGGGTTACCGTGTCCGGGACCGTCCGCGGGATCTCCGGCGTATCGCAGGAGCACTTGTCCGTTCGCCTCCAGCTCGCTCAGGTCACCGGCATCCAGCCGGTAGTTGCCTTCGCCATGGGCGATGGGAAGATAAATCTTTTCGCCAAGGTTGACCTTGTTGAAGTTTTCGGTCGAATCCTCAGGTACAAGGCACTGGTTCAGGCAGCGAAACTCAATGCAATTGTTTCGAACCAAGGCGCCGGGAAGCAAACCCGCCTCGCACAGGATTTGAAAACCGTTGCATATACCGAAGACAGGGCCACCCTTTTCGGAAAAGCTCTTCAAGTCCTCCATGATCGGGGAAAACCTGGCGATGGCTCCGCAGCGCAGGTAATCGCCGAAGGAAAATCCTCCGGGCACGATCACAGCCTCGGTCTCAGCAGGAAGAGCCGACTTGTGCCAGACTCTTTCAGCAGGAAGCCCGATCACGTCGTTGATCGCATGCCACGCATCCCAATCGCAATTGGAACCGGGGAACTGAATAATCGCTACTCGCATAGGTTACGGTAAATGGGTGAAATGCTTGAAGTGTAGTTCAACTTTTTTCCTTCTCGTAGTCCTCGTCGGTGAGGGCTTCCTCGACCACGAAGTTGGTGAGTTTCCCGATACCTTCGATCTCCACCGTCACCTCGTCACCCGACATCAGGAAGCGACGCGGATCTTGAGCCGAACCGACACCCGACGGCGTACCCGTCAGAATAAGGGTCCCAGGCAGGAGAGTGGTGCTCCCGCTGAGAAAGGCGATCAGGGTGGGCACGTCGAAAATCAAGTCGTCGGTTCCCGATTCCTGCACCACGTCGTCGTTCAAGTAGGTTCGAAGCGTCAACTTGGAAGGATCGGGGATTTCATCGGTCGTCACCAGGCAAGGCCCCACCGGGCAGAAGGTGTCGAAAGTTTTGCCCCGGCAATACTGTCCCCCACCCTTTTCTTTTTGCCAGTCCCGAGCACTCACGTCGTTGGCGCAAACGTAGCCTAGCACGTAGTCTAGAGCTTCCTCCTTGGTGACGTTCTTGCAAGGTCGACCGATCACGACTCCTAGCTCACCTTCGTAATCCACCATGTCGCTCCTCAGGAATCGCGGAAGCACGATGGGAGACCCGGGATCCTGTATGGCCGTGGCGGCCTTCATGAATATCATCGGGTGCTTGGGTGGTTTCTCACCCGACTCCTCAGCATGAGCCTTGTAATTGAGGCCCACGCAATAAATGCAGCGAAAGTCGACGGGGGAAAGAATCTTGCCCGGGTCGGCGGGATCGTCGGTGGCCGCGAAACCACCTTTTTCGTTTTGACGAATGACGAACATCAAGCCCTCGTCGTCAATACGACCGAAGCCAAGTTCGCCCTTTCGGTCCAGATAACGAATAATCTTCACCGCGGGAAGCTAATCGATCTCATAGCGAAAGTCCTCGATGATCGGGTTGCTCAGCAGGCCGTCGCACAGCTCATCGAGTTTTTTGCGAGTGTCGGGGCCGTCTTCCCCGTCGATCTCAAAGGTGATCGTCTTACCGACTCTCACTCCTCGGGCAGAAGCATGCCCCAGACTTTTCATGGCGTGTTCCACGGCGGCCCCTTGGGGGTCCAATACCGTAGATTTGGGAGAAACAAATACTGTTACCTTCACGGGCAACCCTAATGAGCGACCTTGGCCCACCCTTTCAAACCTTTTTTGCGCACAAGGCAAAAAAAATGTCGACTTAGCCCTTCAAACGGTTACGCGGATGATAGGCGGCATGATCGTCCAAAAGCCGCTCTCCCTCAATGTGGGTGTAGATTTGCGTGGTCCCGATGTCGGCGTGACCAAGCATTTCCTGCACCGCTCGAATATCCGCGCCGCCCATCAACAAATGTGTGGCGAAGGAATGGCGCAATATATGGGGAGTAACGTTTTTCTCGATCCCCGCCCGCCGAGCATAATCCTTCACCAACACCCAGATCATCTTTCGGGAAATCCCCTTATCGCTCATGCTACGCAACAATGCGCCCCCCTTTCAATCCCTCCCCACATCTGTTCGCCCGCCCCGCCCGGAGCTCCGTTTCTCCTT
>JACNJI010000097.1 GCA_014382645.1 Verrucomicrobiota bacterium
CCCCCGCCTGCCGCACCCGAAACCATCTCCGCAACTTTGTGACCGAAATCGCTCGGAGTAAAACTGCCGGACTCACCCAAGCTATTAACCGCAAATTTCAGGGACTGCTGCAGAGCGCCTTGCGTCGCCATCGAAATACGTTCGGACCAATTGTCGGGCAGGAGATCAAAGCCCTTCTCGATCGGTTTCCCGATCAGATTCGTCAGTTTGATAACCAGCCCCGGCGACTCGAGAATCTCCTTGGCTTCGCGAAGGGTGTTCGAGTCTTCGGTCGTGAGATTCATGTCATAACCGTGAGAGGATAATTCAGGAACTGCAAGGCAAACCTTGTCAACGCTCCTTCGAACGAACTCTATGAACCTCTTATTTGATCGAGACTCTATGGCAAACCTACATATTATTCAAAAGGGCACTACAATTTTCCGACGAAAGAATTATTTCCCGATGCAATAAAGCATTTCTTGCCTTAGGGAGCCATCGCGATGGGCGACCCGAAGGAAAAGGCGATTCCCGGCAATGGCGGGAGAAGACAAGGTTTCGTCGCCCAATTTGTTGGTTGCCAGTAATTCAAAGGCTTTAGGATTCGCCCGATAGACGAAGAACTTGCCTTCCTCGTTGGCTGCATAAAGCAAGTCGTCCACCAAGGTAAGGGATGAGCTGTGGGTACCTCCTAAGCGAGCCTTCCATTGTTCCTCGCCGGTATCGCTTTTCCAGCAATAGGCAATCCCGGCATCGGCAACCGCATACAGATACCCTTGCCGCACAACCATGGATGGAACGTAAACTCGAACCCTGTTTTCCCATACGATCTTGCCCGAACCATCCGCCAGCAGGGCCGAGACATGGTTCTTGGGATACCCTCCCGAGGAGTATACGTGCCGTCCGTCGGTGACCGTGGAAGTAACGCATTCCGTGGTAGCTCCCTTAGTTTCCCACAAAATCTTTCCGGTTAAAGGATCGAAAGCGGTCACAAGTTCGCAACCCGTAAGGATCAGTTGCTCTTTCCCGGCAGCGTTCACCACGATTGGCGAGGCGTAATTCGGCATCTTTGGACGTTTGCTCTTCCAGACGATCTCACCCGTTTTTTTACGAAGCCCGGCTATGACTCCCGCCTTCTTGTTGTCCGCGGCAACAAGCAAGAGGTCTTTGTATGGCATGGGCGATGCCCCATAGGCTTGATGAACGACGTAATCCGTAATCCGAGCCTGCCAGAGGATTTCACCGTTGAGGGACAGGGCGGAGGTCCAGGCAGCCCCGCCATTGACGAAGCTGATGTATATTCGTTCACCATCGCATGCGGGAGTAGAAGAGGCTTGCGAAGCCTTTTTGTTGCGTTTCATGAACTTGCCCTTGTGGACGGGAGTCTCCCAGAGGAGCTTGCCGGAAGAGCGACTGTAACAATAAACGCTCTGAACCTGTTTTTTCTCATCTGCGGAACAAAGGAGCACTTGGTCTCCGAATACGACAGGAGAACCGTGACCTCGCCCGGGAACGGGTGACTTCCATATAACTTCATCTGAGGAACTCCAACGAAGAGGCAAATCTTGACCGGATGCCGCCACGCCCGAATAGCTTGGACCACGCCACCAAGGCCAATCCTTATCGTGAGTAGAAGCTCCCGACGCTGTAACGCCAAGGAAAAGAAAAGCGAAGAAGAGGTTTCTCATTCAACGAACACTAAGTCTCCAACCGACAAAGTCTCCAAGAAAAGGAGCCGGACATCAAAAAAACGAAAGGAACAAGCCGGCTCGGGTCGAACCAGTTTATGTGCTTCCTGCGTTCGCGTTGTTCCGGGGAATGACATTCTACATTTTACCTTTTTGGCAACACTCCGTCCGAGTTCGAACGAAAACTTATTCCCGCAGCCAAGCGATCAGGTCAGCTAGATCTTTCGGGCTGAGGACTTGCTCAAGACCTTCTGGCATTAGCGAAGCCTTTGTGGTTTCCATCTTTGCTATTTCTTTTCGAAGAATCACTTGATCGTTTCCAGCAAGGTCTCGCAAGGTAACGTTGCCCGGAGCTTCAGCCACGAGAAGACCTGCCAGTGTCTCGCCCTTTCCGGTGGTTAAAATATGGGTAGCATAACCAGCTGTAATTTCACGATTAGGAGCCAAGACATCCAAGATCATAGTTTCCTCGGCTCTGTTCTTTTCGCCCGTAAGGTCCGGGCCAACTGCCTTTCCGGCACCACGTACAAGGTGGCAGGCGGCACATGTTTCCCTGAACAATTTCTCTCCTTTTTTCGGATCACGTTTTCCATGAAGAGCTTTTTTATAGCGCTCGTAGGTTTGGGTGAACTGTTTGTCGGTTGCAATCGGTTTCGCGCTAGCTAATTGTTGTGCCGCCTCCCGTCGATGATCGAGGTTTTGCGGCGATATTGCATCATTTTCATTTGCGCCTTTCGAGCTTTCTACGGCTGTCTTCATCCATTTCAATTCGGCATGCGCCTTGGCTAGGCGCTCAAGGGCTCGGCTAGCTTTTTCAGATCTGCTCTCTCCGAGTGTCAAAGCCAATTGGATGAGCACGAGTGGATTAGGTTCCTGCGTCATCGTTGCCACTTTCCCTAGCACCTTTTCGGATCGGTCAAGCCATGGTTCGGATAAACGTAGGGCGTGAACTCGAACACCGAAGTCGGTATGGTTCAAGGCGGCAAGGAGAGGAGGGGATGAAAGTTTGCCGAGACCGGCCAAGGTGTATAGCGCATTGACTACGGAGTTTCGGGAACCGGACGAATCCTTAGCCGTTTGTGTGAGAATGTTGATGGTGTCCGGTGAGAGTGTTGCTTTTTCGACGAGTAATCGACGAGTAATCGACGAGCTGTTTGTCGTCGCCAATAATAGGAACTACCGACTTCCTTGGCCAAGGATGCAGCTTCAAGTTTGTTCATGTCGAAATGCGGAGCCTTCGGCATATCCTCGTGGACTAGGCGCCAAATTCGACCGTGGTTCTTCCCATTCTCAAGCCGTCCCTGGCACCTGTTGTCTCGCTATTCTGATTTTCCTAATTTTCATTCTGTTGCCAGTTCTGTTGCCAGTTCGTTGCCCTAAAAGTGGAATTAATTGATACGAAATGATAATTTAGTAAGGCAACATAAAAAAAGGCCCTCGTGCTGAGAGCCTCTTCCTGTGCGGGTTTCCCGCTGTTTTACTATGGTACACCCGGAGGGAGTCGAACCCCCAACCTCCTGGTCCGTAGCCAAGCGCTCTATCCAATTGAGCTACGGGTGCACACTTAAAGAAAGATCTATAAATAAGCCAGTTTGGCCCCCAGACACAAGTTAGAAAACCGATGAGAAATAGAAAAAAGCTTTCCGATGCGAACTGATTAGCTTTTCGGCAGGTGCCAAAGGGTGTAATAAGCTCCCGGATGGAGAAGTGGGTGGCTTTCCTCTTTGGAGCGAACACCAGAAGACTGGAGGTCATGAATGTGACCGATCTGCAGACCTTCGACTTCGAGCGTAACCGTTTTTCCGTCCTTAGCCAGAGCAGCGCTCTTGATGGTGGGAGTTGTGTGATCGACCTCCGGGCTACCGTACTTGGATTGGAAAATATAGGTGTATGTCTTCATCGTGTATGAAGCAACATCCGTGGCGGTCTTGGGATCGACCGGCTTGGTGAATTCCAACTCGAAACCATTGGGACGAATGCGCATCTCGAGGATTTCAAAGGGGGTCTTGCCCGTCCAGACTACGCGATCGAGGGCATGACGACTGCCTCCTCGAGCACCCCATCCGCGATCGGTACCTCCGGAATAAAAGGAAACGTCGGGGC
>JACNJI010000096.1 GCA_014382645.1 Verrucomicrobiota bacterium
GCGACCAGAGCGTACTCGTCTGAGCCGAGAACGTCGTCCCTGACGAACGCCCACGCGTCACCGGCAGAAAGTTCGAGCAAGGAAGAAAAAGTTCGTCCGCCGAGGAGAACATTTCGAGAATACGCAGAAAGCCGACGACCCTCGCATTTCTGACAAACGGACCCGACTTGATAGGCCAACAAACGGGAACGCAACCCATCGCTGGAAGTGGTCAACATGGTGTGCTCCAAATCGGCGAATGCCCCTTCAAATCGGACCTCTTCCGGCTTGGCTCGACCTCGCTTCAATTTGAAGCTATATTTGCGTTTATTATCTCCCTGGAGCACAATTTTCTGTATTTCTTGAGGCAAATCGCCCCATCTTGTTTTAAGATCAAAAGGAACCTGTTCGGCTAACTGCCTGAGAATGGCGTTGCGTTGGATAATCATGCGTCTGGAACCGAGTCGCCATGGCTTGATCGCACCCTTGCCCACGGCAATGGATGGATCGGGAATAACGAGATCTTCGCGGAAGCGAAGCACTTCGCCAAGGCCACCGCAAGTTGAGCAAGCCCCATCGGGATTGTTCCAGGAAAACAGTCTCGGCGTGGGAGCAGGATAGGTTTCGCCGCACACTTCACAAGAATAGGCTTGAGAAACTGCAAATTCGCAAAAAGCCCCACCCTTGTCCTCGGAAACAAGAACCAGTGCCCGCTCATCACCTTCCCGGAAAGCGAGTTCAAGGGAATCGGCGAGGCGACTGCGGGCAGAATCGTCGAGAACGAGTCGATCGACTACCACGTCGACTAAAAGCTCTCGTCCACGGGTACCGGATGGAATCAGGTCGCGATCGTCGAGCCGTTTAACCTCGCCATCGATCCGAACTCGTTGAAACCCTCGACGCTCCAGATTCGGCAACTCCTCGCGAAGGACCGACGCCTTGGCGGACATCCAGGGAGCCAGAAGCATGATACGACTACCGGACGGCTCCTCCAAGATACGGTTGACGCAATCATCAAGTGAACGGCGAGTTACGAGTCCGCCATCCTGTGGGCAATGAGGAAGCCCCACGGTAGCCCAAAGCAGGCGAGCGTAATCGGCCACCTCGGTGGCGGTGGCGACCGTGCTACGAGGACCCCCCCCACCCGCTGAGACTTGCTCGATGGAAATAACCGGACTGAGCCCCTCGACGTAATCGACGTCGGGTCGACGAACCTTCTCCAGAGCTTGACGGGCCTTTGGAGACAAGCTTTCGACGTATTTCCGATGACCCTCTGCGGCAAGCACGTCGAAAACGAGAGAGGATTTCCCCGAACCACTGACTCCGGTAACGCCAATTAATTTTCCGCGCGGCAAGGAAACTGTCGCGTCCCGAAGATTGTTCTCGCGAGCTCCCTTGATTACAATGGAGACACTAGGATCGCCTAAAGAAGTTTTGTTCACAGGTCGGAAAAAAGCAGATGCTGTGTTTTTTTTGACGTCATCGGAAGTAAAAACGAACCCTTGTTACATTTAATAGGTAGCAAAATGATAGTTAAAAGATGCAGAATGACAAAATGGAAGCAAAGGCCGAGCGGCAAGAATTTGCCAAACGACAAGAATTCGAGTGCCTTGTACGGGAAAACCAAAGCGGTCTACTTGCGTTTTTGCTCAGCCTTACGGGAAATCTTCCGGACAGCGAAGATCTGGTCCAAGAATGCACCACTCTCCTATGGAGTAAGTTCGATGAATTCGAGTCCGGTAGCAATTTTGGCGCTTGGGCGAGGACCACGGCTTTTTTTCTCTTCCGAAACCAATGCAGGAAGGCATCTAACAAAACCATGACCTTCGAAGCCAACGTTTTGGAAAAACTGGCGATGGCCCACAACCGCATCGAAACGGAGGGTTCTACGAGGCAACACTTCCTATCGGAGTGCCTAGCCGAACTGGGTGAAAAGGACCGAGAGTTGATCTTGTCGCGTTACGAGACCGGGGTGACGGTCGGTGAATTGGCAACTCAAGCGAGTTGCCATGTGAAATCTCTTTATAATGCCTTGCCTCGCATACGCCAGGGCCTTGCGAGATGCGTCCGAGGAAAGATCACCGGAGAAAACGGAGGCTCGGCATGAACGATTCAATGAAGCAATCTTTTAGTCAGCGAAAAATACGCGACTTAATCGAGGCTCGATTCGAGAATAATTTGGACGATACGGGCTTGGGGGAATTAGGAGAACACATTCTGAACGATCCGGCAGCCCTCAACGAATACGTCGAACAGGCCACCCTGTGGGCCGACTTACGAGTGTTGGCAAAAAAGAAAGAAAACCAAGCAGTTTTCGAAGTGAATGGACGAAAAAAGCCAGTCGTTTCCCTTCGCCATATAGTCGCCTTTTCCACGGCAATGGCAGCAAGCATTGCCGCGTTTTTCTTTTTCCAGAAGGAATCCCCTGAAGAAAATTCCATTAACGGTGAAACCGCGACTCCAAGCTTTGCCACTTTACTTACTACCTCGGAAGCTTCCTGGGATTCGGAAAACTTCACGATGGCTTCTCGTTTGCCTGACCGCGTCTTACGGCTAGCAAGAGGTATTGCGGCTATTCGGATGGACGGGGGGGCAAGTATGGTACTGCAAGGACCTACGGAGTTTAAGATCATCAACGGAAGCACCCTGGATCTTCGTAAAGGCAAGGTCGTAGTCCGCCTTCCGGAAGGTGCCGACATAAAAGTTTTCGCCGCGGGGTTTACCTTGCGCGACTTGGGCACCGAGTTCGGGATTCTAGCCACCACCGGCAGACATGCCGAAACGCAATTCGACGTCTTCGAGGGAGAAGTCGAAGTCTTTTCAACAGAAACTGGCCTCAACAAGCTTGCAATCAAAGCAGGTCAGGGCGGGCGAACAATTGAAGGGGGAAATGTCGAACTTCTCGCTACGGACACGCAACCCTATGCCGAACTGTCGAATTTTGCTCCTGAAATCTGCGTTGTTTCAAGCAAGCTTGCCAAGGAAAAGACTGATCTAAAAAGATTTACGGGCAGCACCGAGGGAATCCTGCTGGATAAGGGAAAGAGCAGCAAGTTAGGTTTGTGGGTCAACGTACAAACCGACATGGAAAAGAAGATCGGAAAGATTCTCGTCCCTAACGAACTCGTCGAGGCCGCTTCACATCTCTACACGCCAAACCGGGTGAAGGTGGAATGGACGAAGGCCGAGGGATCCGATTATCCCACCGCCACCGCCGTGCATAACCTGCGACCTGCGGAGAACGAGGGAACGATCACGGGCAAGGTCGTGGCCAAATCCGACGACAAATGGATAGAGATCAAGCAGACCGATGGTCCGCTTCGCAGATATATCCCCAGCTGGACGGGGGGGCATCCAAATCAAGGCGGCGGTCTCAACTTCGTCGCCCAAAAGCTCATCAGGGAATCAAAACTTGGGAGCAAAGTTCAGGTTGAATGGATTTGGGACGAACGCGTACGCCTCATCAACCTATTGCCTATCAATTGAAAATGAATCGGCGATCCCAGCAAAACTTAACGAAAGAACAAAATATAAAATTCCGTGCTTTAGTATGTCTCGAGCGTGAATAATCATTATTATAAGAAATACCTTTTTAGTATAAAGGTTGCCCAACCATGAAAAAAAATACTTTTATTCCACTACTAACCCTTTTTAGCCTCCTTTTTTTTACCTCAGCTCTCAAAGCCGAGAATGGAGTCACCGAGGGCATTCTGTTGGGCAAGGGAGCCAACAACGAATCGCTTGAAGTGCGCTCGGACGGGCACGCCA
>JACNJI010000243.1 GCA_014382645.1 Verrucomicrobiota bacterium
GGGGAGGAGCTGGTGACCTGGCCAGTCGAGGCAGTGACGGATGGCGTTGCCCGCCGTCTCGTGGTTCGCCTCAGTCAAACGCAGCAGGGCGAGTACCTTTTGCGGGTTAACACTCGTCAAGCCCTCGGGTCGTTTCCTCTGGAGGTGGAACCGCTTCGCATTTCACCCTCCCGAGCCATCCGGCACAATGGTTACTTGCGCCTTGCCAACGATGGAGCCGTCCATCTCGAAATACTCGAAACTACTGGTCTATCCCGAGTTTCCCCCGAGTTGTTTCCTCAAGCCGGTGAACTGAGTGATTCTCGGCCCGCCGGTGAGCGTTCCTTTGCCTTTCGCCATTCCGGCGAGAATTTTGTCCTTCGGGCTATGGCCGGCGACGTATTGCCCGTGGTTGGTGTTTCTCAGATGCTCCTCTATCATCTTGGTGAAAACGACCTTTCCATCCGGGCCGAACTGGAACTGGACGTTCGGGAGGCTCCACTACGGGAATTTTCACTATTGATCCCTGCGGGGTTTTCCCCCGCCGGATTGCAGGTCTCCGATCTTGCCGACTATTTCATTACGCCTGTAGACGAAAAAAACGCTCGTTTGCGTCTGGTTTTCTCGAAACCCGTGTTAGGCCGAGCGGTGGCGAAATTGGAACTGGAAAGCAATGCAGGCGTTGCCCAAGGTCCATGGTCCCCACCTCGCATCGTACCGGAAAAGGTGAAGTCTCTTCGTGGGCAGGTCGGCGTTAGCGTATCTCCCGGGGTTCGCGTGAAAGTGGCGGACTTCGGAGGTTTAGTTGAGATGGCTACGGCATTCTTCCCGAAAAAGGAGGAAGACCTTCAGCTTGCCTTCCGAATCAAGGGTGAGGACTGGAATATGGAACTGACTCACGAGCGTATCGAGCGTTCTCTTCGGGTTGATGCCCTCCAAGTTTTCTCGATCGGCGAGGGCGTAGCCTATGGGAGTTCTGTATTTCATTATTTTATCACCGGTGCACCCGTCACCGAGTTGGAAGTCGCGACTCCGGCCGGTTACGCGAACGTAGAGTTTATCGGAAAGGACGTTCGTTCCTGGGAAAAGACTCCCGCTGGCCATAGATGCCGTTTGCATTCTCCTCAGTCCGGAGCCTTCACCCTGCTTGTGACCTACGATCTTCGCTTTGAGCCTTCCGGAGGTCTGCTTTCCCTGGCGGGAGCCCGGCCGGTGGATGCGAAGGTCGAGCACGGTTACGTTATAGCCGCCAGTCATCACTATACCCGGGAAAAGGGAGCTGAGGGGGAAATCCTATCGCCCCATCTCCTTGAACTGGAACCTACCGAGGTACCTGCCGACTTTCGCCTGCTTTATGATGCTCCACTTGTTTCTGCATTTCGTTACTCGGGTCGTCCCTTGGAGGTCAACTTGATGTTGCGTCCTTTCGATCATGTAGAATCCGTGCGCCAAGTGGCGGACTACACCACTTTGCTCACGCGAGTTTCGGCCAAGGGTGAGATCCTGACGGATGCCCGTTATCTAGTTAAGAGCAAAGGTATGGCTCACTTTCGAGTAGAGCTTCCCGAGGGTGCCGATCTGTGGTCGGTTCGGGTGAATGATCGCAAGGTTACTCCCGTCGCCAAGGGAACCGAGACTCTAGTGCCGTTGCCTCAATCTTCCGATCCGAACCAAATCGCCACCGTAGAAATTAAGTTAGCGGAGAAGACCAAAGATGCCGAAAGTTTCCTTTTGCGAGCGCCCGCGGTGAAGTCTGCTTCCTCGTTGTTGGCGAAGTGGCGGGTGGAACCTGAACGCGGGAGGATCTTAGTCGATTTGTCGGGCAATGCCGAAAAAGAGGAAGCTGGACTTTCTCCCGGAGGTTTCGCATGGCTGTCTTCCCTTTTGCTGGGAGAATTCGGGATAAAGTCTCTGCTTTGCATCGTTCTTGCCCCGCTCTGCGTGGTGGTCGGCAGCTGGGCAGTTCGGCGAGCTCGTGCTACCGATTGCAGACGGGGTGAACTGCGTACCCTTTGGCTTGGCGTATTTGCGGCCTTCTCCTTTTCGTTGGGTTTGCTTCTATTGCTCCCTGTCACGAAGGTTGGCTTCGAGCACAATCCGGAACTGATTCCCGATCCCGGCCTCACTTACGTTCTTCCGCCTCGCGATGACGGTGCTTTTCCCAGTTTCGCCATCGAAAATATTTCAGTGGAAGACTCAGGGGATGAAATCGCAGCTGCCGCGTGGTTCCCTGCTTTCGGGGCCTTGCTCCTTGCGGGGTGGATGCTGATGTTCAAGTTGCGTGGTGACCGTGTTCGATTGTTCGCGTTAAAGACCTCGCTTGTTTGGACGGGCGTTTTCTGGACATGCCTTGTCTCGCATGTTCCCGCTGGCTCGTTTTGCTCGGTTCTGGGTACCTGTCTCGTGTTCCACGGAATCCTGCCGGCTGCCTTGATTTTCTTGAGTTTGCCAAGAATTCCCCCTCAGCCTGAAGGAAAGAAGGAAGAAAGAGGGACCGGGAGCGCTGTAACGGCCAGTCTAGCTTTTGTTTTTTTCTTTTTCGCTTCGAACGAAGCAGATGCGGTTCCGCAGCCGGTTAAGGTTCCTGAGCCGACTTCGGAACTCGAGACTACCAAAGGAAAAGAAGCCCCGATCAAGCCAGTCCCGGTTTCCACTCAATCGGTCGTTTATTCCATTGCAGTGGAAAAAGACCGAGCCAAGGTCATAAGCGTTGTAGAAGGGATACCCAAGGCGAACGAATCGCTGGCTCTGCTCCATGGACCCGCCGTGCTCACCTCGCTTCAAGTGGTTCCTGATGGCCCAAAGTTGGTTCAGCTGTTGGCCGCCGACGGTCGGGTAAGCTATGTTCTCTCTCCGAAGAAATCCTCATCATTTAGGAGCGGTCGGGGAAGGTTTAGTTTATTTGGCCGTAATTCAAGGTTTTCACTTTCTCGGAAATCTCATTCTTCCGCCACGATTCCCCAAAAAGGTTATCGTATCAATTATTCGTTTGAGTCTGTAGTAGGACGACAAGATGGTTTCGCCACGCTCGCCTTGCCCGAGCTTGCGGGATTCATCAATGCAGTCGATTTGCGTGTGGACCGGCCCGACTTGTTGGTGGAATCACCGCAAGCCGTTACCGTGATCGTCGATCGATCCGAGGGCAATGCCACCTCGGCTCGTCTTCATCTTGCCCCTAGTGACTCACCCATTCTCCGCTGGCAACCTCGCTCGCGTGATCTGCGGAGCGAAGAAGCCTTGCTTTATGCCGAATTCGCTCATCTTTTTCTTCCTGCGGCAGGCATAGTCGAAGGTGTGCATGAGGCCCGTATTCGGCCCGCCCGGGGTAGGGCGGCCGAACTGGAATTCATCACGCCTCCGAATCTCACCATAACCGACGTAAAACATATCGAGGGGCTCGAGAGTTGGCGTTTCGATCCCGACGCCTCTATGTTGCGCGTCCGTTTCGATCCCCCCATGTCCGAACCTTTCGATCTTCTTATCCGCTCTCAGCTCTCGGCAGCTCCTTTCCCATATGAACGCGTGGTGGGACCGCTTTCGCTGAAGGGTGCGGCAGGACAGGTCGGCATGGTCGCAGTAGCTACCGGAAACGAGGCTCAAGGTGATACTTCCGTCGTCGAGGGAATGGTCAATGTTAATCTTGAAGACTTTCCGTTCAATCGCCTTGCGGTTTTCGCCGATGTTTCCGGTTTTCCTTCTCCGCCCCGATCCTACCGTTATTCCCAGCCCTCTGCCACGCTGAGGCCTAGCATCGTATCGTTTG
>JACNJI010000229.1 GCA_014382645.1 Verrucomicrobiota bacterium
GGTGAGTGAGAATAGGACCGCACGAACAGGGGAGGATGCGGGATTGCATGAAGTGAGCTTTTCGCGCAAGCGGGACGGGGCAGGCACAAGACACGCCACGGACCCACGAAACCAAATTTCCGGATCGGGCATAAGCTAGGGTTGGCAAATAGAAACAAGCTACTTAGGTTTAGTTTCGTTCCGCTAATGAAATCCATTCACACCACCATCTTTGGACTCGCTTGCCTCGTTGGAGTATCAACCGCGAAGGAGCCTTTCGACTACCACAGCGTGCGAGGAAAGCAAGCCGTTGCGGCGGACGTAACCGGCAAACAGGAAGGTGAATCCTTGCCCCTCAACGGGAAGTCTCGGGTTCAAGGCATGCAGAACTTCGGGCCGGAATGGAGCGGGGATTCCCACTTGCTCTGGAACGGGATCGCGGGAGAAGCAATGGAGACAAGTTTCGAAGTATCCAAAACCGGGCGGCATCGCTTCACCGCAGTGCTCACCTTGGCCCCAGACTACGGCATCTTCACTGTCCGCCTCAACGGCAAGGTGATACGCGAGGGCGTCGACCTGTACGCTCGAGGAGTGGAACTGGCGCAACCTCTCGACTTGGGAGAGTTCGATTTCCAAGCGGGCCCGCAGCAACTGAGCTTCACCCTGACCGGCGGCAACCCACAGGCGAGAAAATTTCGCGGCACGGGATACCTCATGGGGATCGACTACTTGGTCGTGAAGAAACTCGAACCGAAGAAGGAAGCTTCCAAGGAAACCCAACCGGAAGTCGTCGTCGCGGAAAAGGCCGCCACCTTGCAAGAAGTTCGACCCCTGATGACCAAGTACTGCTACAAATGCCACGGCGACAAACCGAAGGTGAAAGGCAAAGTGAACCTGAAGGAACTCGCCACTCACTCCGACTATCTAAAAGACGTCAAGGTATCGCGCCTAGGAGCCGAAGCCGTGAGCTTCGGTGAAATGCCGCCGGAAGACGAAAAGCAGCCCAGTTCGGCGGAACGCAAAAAAATCGTCTCCTTCCTCTACGGGGTTGTCGACGAATACGCTCGGAAGAACACCTCTTTGGAACCTGTCGTCATGAGGCGACTCAATCGATACGAATACAACAACGCTGTGCGCGATCTGCTTCAGTTGCGTGGCGATATATACGCCTTGCCGGAAAAGGTAATTCGGGGAAGCAATTACTTCAACCCGGCATCCAGTGTTCTGCCGAGCAAGGTGCGGGTGAGCAATAGGACCCTCGGGAAGAACCAGGTGGAATTGCAAATCCTCAAGGACGTGGACCCCTTCGCCATCGACTTGCAGGCCGAACACGGGTTCAACAACCAGGGAGAGCAGCTGAGCACTTCCACCATTTTGCTGGAAAGTTTGCTGAAGCTGGGAAGATCCATTGTCAATAGCCCCCAGTTCGAAGGCTACACCGGGCTGAGCAACAGCTTGTTCAAGGATGACGGCAAACCAGTCAAGGAACGACTTAAGCCCTTCCTCGAGCAGGCCTTTCGAGGACCAGTCTCCGAGGCGACTTTGGAGCGATATGCCACTTATCACAAAAAGGAAAAGGAACGCACCAAGTCGTACACCCAGGCGATGAAAAACGTGGTCGCGGCGGTGCTATCCTCACCAAAGTTTCTCTATGTCGTAGAAAACAAACAGGCAGCAGACGAAAGAACGCCTGCAAACGACTACGAACTGGCCCAGCGACTTGCCCTGTTCCTTTGGAGCAGCATACCCGACGAGGAACTCATGAATGCGGCTAAACGGGGAGAACTGCGCAATAACAACGCTCTCGAGAAACAGGTCAGGCGGATGCTGCTCGACCGACGCAGCCGAGCCCTTTCGGAGAATTTTGCCCGCCAGTGGCTACGCCTCGACCAGCTGGTCACGGCGGTGCCTGACTTCGACCGCTTCGAAGAATATTATGCCCGGATCGGTTGCGAGCAATGGAAGTTCGGGCTCCAGACAATGGTCGAACCTCTACTCCTCTTCGAAAGCATCCAGGTGGAGGATCGCTCCATCATGCTACTGGTTGACAGCAACTACGCCTACCGCTCGAACGAGCTGCAGGCATGGTACGCCAACCCCCAAAAGCCATTCGGAAACAAGCAAAACCGCAATCGCTTCAACACCAAGGTTCAGGACTTCAACCGAAAGGCTCTGAACACCCGCAGAGAAGGAGGCGTAATCACCACCGCGGCGATCCTCACCATGACCTCCACGCCGTTGCGAACTAGCCCTATTAAGCGAGGAGCCTGGGTCGCCACCGTAATCTTCAACGACCCTCCTCCTCCCCCACCCGACGTGGTGCCGGAAATTGAGGAAGACGACGCGGCAATCGCGGCCTCCGGCTTAACCATTCGCCAGCGCCTCAAGGAACATGCCACCAATCAATCCTGCGCCAGTTGCCACGCCAAGATCGACCCCCTCGGATTCGTCCTCGAAAGCTACGACCCCGTCGGACGGTGGCGCGACAAGTACACAGGTGGCCTACCGGTTGACGCTAGCGGAAAACTATTCGGAGAGGATGAATTCAAAAACATAGTGGAGTTCAAGGACGCCATCCTCGCTCGTCCCGAGGAATTTATGCGCGGCTTCAGCGAACACTTGCTGTCCTACGCATTGGGTCGCGAATTGAAAGTAACCGACAAACCGGCCGTCGACCGCATCACTCGCAAGGTGATGGCAGACCACGGACGATTCTCGACCGTGGTGGTTGAGATTGCCAAGAGCCTACCGTTCCGTAATAAAACCAACCAGAAAGAGCGATAATGAACGTCTTGAAGCACAACGTACTTCCTCGCCGTAGCTTCCTTCGCGGCTGCGGCGCCACCTTGGCTCTCCCCTTTCTCGACGTCATGCAAGCCAAGGCCGAAGAAGGTTCAACCGCACCGAGAAGACTTGCCTTTTTCTACACCCCCAACGGCGTAGCCCAAAAGGCCTGGCACCCCGCCGAGACAGGGGCGAACTTCACACTCAGCCCGACTTTAAAGCCACTCGAAAAGCTGCGGCAAAAGATTTCCCTGCACACCAACCTCGACCGCATTAAAGTGCCCGGAACCGACGGACATGCCCAGGCCGGAGCATGCTACCTGAGCACCGCGAGGCCCGACGAGCTGTCGCCCGCCGGGTATCCGCTCAAGCGAACCATCGACCAAGTGATCGCCGACGTGGCAGGCCAGTCGACCGCGTTCCGCTCACTCGAGCTCTCCTGCAACAGCTACACCGACAACCTCGAGTCCGTCTACTTCGACAACATTTCATGGTATGGCCACGGCCACGTCGCGCGCTCCATCAAGGATCCGCGACAAGCATTCAATCGGCTCTTCGCAGTTGAGGAACATCAGGCAAATGCCAGCGTACTTGACTTGGTCCTAGCCGATGCCAAGGACCTGCAACCGAAACTAGGACGACTCGATCAAAACAAATTGGGCGAATATTTAGAATCAGTCCGCACGGTGGAACAACAGATCGGGCGCATCTCCAAGCGGCAGGACGACATACGCGACCTCGAACTCGAGGAGCCCGGAAAACTTTGGACCACCATGCAGCGCGATGAATATATTCAGGTGATGGGCGACCTAATGATACTCGCTCTGCAAACCGACTTAACCCGGGTGTCCACCATGATGGTTGCTCCCGAGCGCTGGGATACCCCGCTCATGTTCCACGGCATATTCGACAAACCCATCCGGCACCATGGCTGGACTCACAACCAAAACAAGGAGCAGGTGCTCCGCGACCTCGAGAAATTGGACCTCTTCCACATTGAGCAGTATGCACGCATCGCGACGAAGATGGACGCCATCCAAGAAGGCGAAGGCACCCTCTTGGACAACATGATGTTCGTGATGGGTTCCGGCCTCAGCAGCGGTTTTCACCACACCTGCAACGACCTGCCCACGCTCATTGCCGGAAGCGGTGGCGGACTCTTCGAGACCAACCGCCACGAGAAGCACTCCGAAGGCACGCCCGTCGCCAACCTGTGGCTCTCCATGGCCAAGGGAATGGGCGTGAAGACGGACCGCATCGGCGACAGCACAGGTCCCCTCAAGGGCTGGGCTGTCTAAGAAAAGCGCGGCAGGCGAAAGAAGACATTCTCACGCAGAGCTGAAGGGACGCGTAGAGGAAACGGGCGGTGGACGGAATCAATAATCCTCTTGCAATGGCACGGAGAAACGGAGCAAAATAAATCAGAATGCAGCCACCTATTTCGTTCCCTTTTTGGTTTGAATAACGCTCTTGTCATTGCGAGGAGCTTCAGCGACGCGGCAATCCAGTCTTGGTTTTATCTTAAAGCATTCTCATAAAACTTTGGCCTCTCATATTCCTCGCCATATGCGGCATCGCCCGGGCCGAAAAGCTCAACGTCCTGTTCATCGCCATCGATGATTTGCGACCGGCGCGCGGTTGCTACAGGGACAAGACCGCGAACACGCCGAACATGGATCGCCTCGCCAAACGCGGTATCCTATTCAACCGAGCCTACTGCCAGCAGAAGGTGTGATGTCCGTCGCGGCTTTCGCTACTTACGGGACTGAGGCCGGACACCATAAAGGTCTGGGATCTCAATACGCATTTTCGGGAGGCTCTGCCCAAAACGGTCACACTGCCCCAGCACTTCAAGAACAACGGCTACCATACCCGCTCCATCGGCAAGATATTCCACGGTGGCGGCAAGCCATCCAAAGATCCGCCGTCTTGGTCCGAAGCACCCTTGCACGATAACGTGCATGACCCAAAGTTGCGCTACGCCACAGAGAAGAATCTGAAAGGAAAAAGCCACAAGCGGGCCGCCTCGGAATCCGCCGACGTCCGGGACAACGTCTACGTCGACGGTCTCGTCTGCGAAGGTGCCGAAAAGGCATTGGCCGACTTGAAGAAACAAGGCAAACCGTTCTTCCTCGCAGTGGGTTTCCGCAAGCCGCACCTCCCCTTCAGCGCCCCGAAGAAATATTGAGATCTCTATCAACGCAAAGAAATATCCGCGCCCGTCTCGAGCAAGTATCCCGAAGGAGCCCCGGAGTTGGCTGTCCGGAGTGGGGGGGGAACGGAAGGCTACTCTGATATCCCGAGGAACGGCAAGCTGAGCGCAGCCAAGACGCAGGAGCTCCGGCACGGATATTATGCCTGCGTCAGCTACGTCGACGCCCTTACCGGTCGGTTGCTCAAGAAGCTCGCCGAACTTAACCTGACGAATCGAACCGTGATCCTGTTGTGGGGAGACCACGGCTTCCACCTCGGAGAACAAGGCCTCTGGACCAATGCAAACAACTACGAACTCTCGACCCGCGTTCCCTTGATCCTGTCCGTTCCGGGGCAAGCTAATCCCGGAGCGAAAACGGATGCCTTGGTCGAGTTCGTGGACCTCTACCCCACCCTCGCGCAAACCTGCGGCCTCCCCGCTCCCGCCAAGACCGAGGGCATCAGCTTGCTACCGCTACTGGAGAAACCGGATCGTCCGTGGAAAACCGCCGTTTTTAGCCAGTACCCACGTTCCTTCCAAGGGCAACCGCCATCGCAAGCGCGGCGACCTCATGGGATACGCCACGCGCACGGACCGATACCGCTACGTCGAGTGGCGCAATTGGAAAACCGGAGCCGTTCAGGCACGCGAACTCTACGACCACGAAACGGATCCCAACGAAACCAAAAACCTTGCCAAGGAAGCCGCTCAATATGAGAATTTGGAACAGCTCCAACAAATCCTCCGATTAGGCTGGCAAGCCGCCCTGCCCGAAAAATGAAGTCTCTCATCCGCAAACTCCTTCTCGCCGCTTTTTCTACCGCCATCGCCCTTCCAGCGATGGCCAAGCCAAATTTCATCGTGATCTTCATCGACGACATGGGCTACGGCGACATCGGCCCATTCGGCTCCACGAAAAACAAAACGCCCCACTTGGACCGGATGGCCAAGGAAGGCATGAAACTGACCTCTTTTTACGTGGAGTCTCCGGTCTGCAGCCCGTCGAGGGCCGCCCTCATGACAGGAAGCTACCCGAAGCGGGTCGGGCTCGCCAAAGGCTCAGACCATATCGTGCTATTCCCCGGCGATCCCCATGGTCTGAATCCCAAGGAGATTACCATCGCCGAAGTACTCAAGGACGCGGGCTACGCTACCGGTTGCTTCGGCAAGTGGCACCTCGGGGACCAACCCGAGTTCCTGCCCACCTCGCAAGGATTCGACGAATATTACGGCATACCCTACTCAAACGACATGTGGCCCGGCTTGAAGCGCTGGAAATTTCCTCACCTTCCCATATTACGGGGTACAAAGGTGATCGACCAGGTGGACGACATGGATGAGCAGGCGGAACTCTGCCGACTCTTTACCGAGGAAGCGGTCAAGTTCATCGAGAAGCACAAGGACGGACCCTTCTTCGTCTACCTGCCGCATGCCTTCGTTCATGGCCCGCGCAAGGCGAGGCCGGAATTCATGGCCAAGGCCAAGACCGTCGAGGAAGCCCAAGTCGAGGAAGTGGACTGGAGCACAGGTCAAATATTGGATGCGGTCCGCAACGCGGGGATCGAGAAAAACACCTTCGTGCTCTTCACCTCGGACAACGGAGGCGCAGGGGGACTCAGCAGCGCCCCCCTGCGAGGCGGAAAAGGATCGGCTTGGGAAGGCGGCGTCCGCGAGCCAACCATCGCGTGGTGGCCGGGCCAAGTGCCGGCGGGATCGGTCTGCAAGGAAATCGCCAGCACCATGGACCTTTTGCCCACCTTCGCCAAGTGGGCGGGCGGCAAGGTTCCCGACGATCGCGTCATCGACGGCCGTGACGTGGGCGACCTCTTCCTCGGCAAACCTGGAGCCAATACGCCGCACGACCGGTTCTTCTACCACCAAGCCGACAACTTGCGAGCGGTACGATCCGGTCCGTGGAAGCTCTTTCGCAACGGCCCGCTCTACAACCTGGACGAGGACCTCGGCGAGAAAAAGAACGTAGCGGCCAAACATCCTGAGATCGTCAAGCGATTGACCGCTTACATGAACGAGTTCGAGCAAGACATCAAAAAGAACTCCCGCCCCAGCGGAAAAGTCAAAAAACCAAGAACCTTGGTTCCCCGTCCCGGGGCCGAAGGGGAGGACGCCTACACCCCCACCCTCTGGATCGGCAAAAAGAAGTAGATACTCAACGGAAGGGAAAAACCAAATGAAAAGACTTTTGCTTACTATCATCGCAACCTTGGTATTTGTCGGCTGCACTCCTGACCTTCACAAGGCGGCAAGCGAGGGTGATGCCGAAAGGGTCAGGGAATTACTCGATGCCGGGGCCGACGTTAACGTCAGGAATGCGGACAAGCAACGCCTGCAATACACCCCCTTGCATTGGGCCGCTTATTATGGCCACCTGGAAATCGCCGAAATCCTGATCTCCCGCGGAGCGGATCTGGATGCCGAGGATCCAGATTATTCAACCCCTTTGTACCTTGCCGCCGAGCAGGGATACCCGGAAGTCGTCAAGTTCTTGATCTCCAAGGGAGCGGAGGTAAACGTAAAGAGTTCCTGGTCGGGATACACCCCCTTGCATCGGGCGGCATGGGGGCCAGTGGCTCGACGGTTCGGTCAACACGCCGAAACCTTCGGGGCCGAGCCGGAAGAAGATTACAAGGAAATCGTGGCCTTCCTGATTGCAAAAGGCGCTGACATCAATGCCCGGGACAACGGCGGCAAAACAGCACTGGATCAAGCCACTTGGTCGGATAACGGTAAAACTGCCGCTCTCCTTCGCAAACACGGAGCCGAACACGGGACGATAGATGCCGCTGCTTACGGTGGAGATATTGAAGCGGTCAAAGGTTTCTTGGCTAATGGTGTGGAGGTGAATGTGAAAGGAGGTTCGATAATGGGGACTCCTTTGCATTATGCGGCTCAGGCAGGTCACTTGGACATCGTCGAACTGCTTCTGGCCAAAGGCGCGGAAGTGAATGTGACGATTCAGGCAGAGGGTGGTATTTTTAACGGCAAAACACCGATGGACAGGGCCAATTCATTCAACCATACCAAAATCGCCGACCTTCTCCGCAAACACGGCGGCAAGACGGGTGAAGAATTGAAAGCGGTGGAACCTGCTTCGAGCGGAAAGTTTAAGGATTATTACCTCGGACCCGTAAAAATCAGGTTCCGCGAAGCTGAACTTGCGGAGGAGCTCAAGCAGTCGCCGTGGACGGGATATGGAGTGGATGGCGGATTTCCCGGGACTGTTGTGTCCGCCCTGGAGATCACGGACGCCTCAGGCGCCTACTCCCTTCCCGCTGACATGGTGAATGACCTCGGCAATCCCAACATCGGACACGTACGCGTCAGCCAAAAGGGAAAACTGTTGGAACTCTCCATGACCAACAGCGACGGGGCAGGAGGACATCACGTGTTGTTTCAAGTCGATTTGGCAAAAGCTCAGGCTTGCCGTTTTGTGAGATTGATCATTGAAGATGACTTCACGAAAACGCACGACTGGACGGCACTAAGGAAGAGACGATAAACCTCGGAGAAAGGGAAGAAGTGAAAAACGGCGACTTTCCAAAACCGCTGGGCGAATCTCTCGCCGCCTATCTCCAGCCCAAGGGAGAATACTACAACGCCAAAAAGAGCTTTTATCAATGGGTTCCCGGAACAAAGAGCCAGTACAGCAATGTCGGCTGGCCTTGGGCGCCTTCAAGCCTCTGGGCCACCACGGATACCTTAATTTCCCGTCCGGCACATTGAGGGTGGCCACACATTTAGCTGGCTTCCTCCTGTCCTTCATCGGGGATGGTAAACTCGAAGGCACACGCATATTGAAAGCGGAGACAGTTCGCAAAATGCGTAAGGTGCCTTTTCCAAAAGCAGATTCCCAGCAGGGACTGGTATGGTATTTCGACAAAATCGGGGGAGCCAAGACGATGGTTCACGACGGCGGTGACTCCGGGGGGCTCGACGATCATGCAATACCGATCCAAGGACGGCGTCGGTTATATCATCCTGACGAACGAGAACCCAAGAACGGGAAATTCGAACAAGCCCTCGGCCAGCGCCTAATGAGATTTGCCGACTGCAATTAAAGAGAACCGCACCAAAAGAACACCTCCTCCTAGTTTAAAGATTCAAATAAACGGTCCCCACGCTTGACTGAATGTTCAATCATTCAGCATAAAGATTTCCGAAATGGCAATGTGCATAAGACTAAATTACGCTAAAAAGCGTCTGACATCTGTTGGGTTGATCTTTATTCTGTTGGGTGAGGCGATCATTGCCTTGGCTGCAAAGGAAACCCAGCCGGACTTCACTGAATTGAACAAGCATTTCGAAGGCGCTGTTTTCTCGCAGATGCAAAAGTATTGTTTGGATTGTCATTCGACTGAGAAACAAAAGGGCGAACTGGATTTGGAGCAGTTTGCAAAACTGACGGACGTGAGGAGAGCACCCAAAGTTTGGGTGAAGGTAGTGGAGATGATGACGAATGGGGAGATGCCGCCGAAGAAGAAGCCGCAGTTCTCCGCTCTGGAGCGTAAGGTGTTTCTAGGGTGGGTGAATAATTATCTGGATGCGGAGGCTCTGGCCAATGCGGGTGATCCGGGCCGAGTGGTGCTGAGACGGTTGAGCAATGCGGAGTACACCTACACGATTGAGGATTTAACGGGGGTGGCGTTGGAACCAGTGAAGGAGTTTCCGGTGGACGGTGCGGCTGGAGAGGGCTTCATGAATGTGGGCGATGCGATGGTAATGTCGCCGGCGCTCGTGCAAAAGTATCTCGATGCAGCCAAGGATGTGGCTACACACGCGGTGCTGACGCCTGAAGGCGTTCGTTTCTCACTGGGCAAGTCGCGGCGGGATTGGGTCGACGAGTTGATTTATGAAATCCGTTCGATTTATGACCGACACACTTCCGGAGCCGGTGCCACGGACAAAGTTTACGCGTGGGATCCCAATGCGTTGGACCGCGCGATGAACACCTCGGGGCGGGTCGACTTGGTGCCTTACTTCAACGCGTTGGTTATGAACAGGGATCGATTTTTGAAAAAACCTGCATCGACTTTGCAAGTAGCGCGCGAATCGGGATTGAATGAGAAGTATCTGAAACGTTTGGCGAACCTCTTGGTTACGGAAAACCCCTCGCTACTACTTCGGCGGTTGCGGGATGATTTACGCACAGCCAAGTCGGTAGACGCAAAGCGCATAGCGAATGATGTGAGCCAGTGGCAGGAGCGGCTTTGGGATTTTGGAAAAGTTGGACAGATTGGGAGGCAAGGCGTTCCGGATGCTTGGATGAACCCAGTGGCGCCACTGGAGAAACAACAAGAGTTGAAGCTAAAAATACCCGAGATTGCGAAAGGCGAGATCAGCGTATTCCTCATAACGGGTAACGCGGGCGATGGTAGCGTGGGTGATCATGCGCGTTGGATAAACCCCCGACTGATCATGAAGGGACAGCCAGCCATACCTTTGGGCGCAGTGAACAACCTCGCGGAGCGTATGACCAAATTCCAGTTGGCTGAATTGGCTCGCACCGAGCAGTATTTAAATCTCATCGCCGAGGCGGAACTTGGAGGAATGCCGATCGAAGTGGTCGCCAAAGAGCGCGGACTGGATGAGCATTTGTTGGAGAAATGGGTGACGGCGGTGCAGCTGGGTAAGTTTGCAACGTCAAAACCGGCAGGGCATTATCCGGGAAAGTTGTTCAAGGCGGGAGGCTACGACGCCATCCGTGGTTGGGGCACGCCGGCAACACCGAGCCTCATCGCAAATAAATCACCGGAGACCATTCGCTTCGGAACACTCACCATCCCGGGCCGCAGCGTGAACATGCATCCCTCGCCAACACAGGAGGCGATCATTTACTGGCAAAGCCCGATCGAAGGCCGTGTAAAACTGAAGGGCTATTTTGCCGATTCGGACGGAGTAGGCGGTAACGGCGCAGCATGGCGGGTGGAATTGCTCGGCCGCACAGGTGCGGGCACGGTGGATAAGGGCGTGTTTGAAAACGGCAAGCGCGGGACGTTTACGCCGGAGCAGGAATACACTGTTGAGCGAGGAGATTTGCTTAAACTGGTAGTAAACGCACGCGATCGCAATCATGGGTACGACACCACGGAGGTGGCGCTAAACATCATCGAGCAGGGCGGCAAAAAGCGCGTGTGGGATCTGGCGAAGGAAGTGGTAGATCGGGTGCACGACAGCAACCCGCTGGCCGACTCGTTTGGCAATAAGGCGGTGTGGCATTTTTGTTCGTCGGGATCCGCCAAGTCGGCACAGAGTGAAGTGCCGGTGGGTTCGGCGCTGGCAAACTGGCGTTCAGCTGTGATTGGAAAAAAACCAGTGACCGAAATCCGCAAACACGCATCGGTGGTACATCGTTTGCTGATATCGGGGGACTATGCGGTGCTAGCTGCGGACAAGGTATTGCGCGAACATTTCCTCGAGCCAAAGGGCCCGTTGAAATGGCTTTCCCTCACGATGGGCGACACAGAGGTAAAAGACATCGAAACCAAGGCGCCTTCGGTCTTGGAATTCAAGCTGCCTACCGTTCTCGTGGCGGGTGCGGAAGTAGTGGTCAACGCGGAACTTCATCCGGAAAAAGGAAAGGACGGTACCGCTCAGTTCTTAATTTCACTCGAAAAAAATTCCCAAAATGCGTTGACGGGGCAAGCGGTGGTGACGGGAACTGCGGCGAGTAAACGGATGGAAAAGGCATATGCCGATTTCCGCGAACTGTTCCCCGCTGCGATGTGCTACCCTCAAATCGTACCTGTAGACGAGGTGGTGACGATGGTGTTGTATCATCGAGAGGACGAGCCACTTCGGCGGCTTATGCTCAGCGACGCGGAGGCATCACGACTGGACCGATTGTGGAACGAGTTGCTTTTCGTTTCCCGAGAACCATTATTGCGAGTGGTTAGCCATGAGCAGCTCTACGAATTTGCCACTCAGGACCGGAAGGATTTGCTGCCAGCACTGGAGGCATTGCGTATGCCGATCCAAAAAACAGCGGAAACATTTCTTGCGCACCTAAAAAAAACCGCTCCCATTCACTTTTCGGCAGTGCTGGAACTGGCTGAGAGCGCATGGCGGCGGCCGTTGTCTGATGCAGACCGCAAGGAGTTGCACGACCTTTACCAGACATTGCTCCAAAAGGAACTGAAGCATGATCGGGCCATTCGGTTGGTTCTTGCGCGTGTGCTTACCTCCCCCGCATTCTTATATCGACTGGAGCAACCGGCCACCGCAAAAGGCAGGAAATGGGTTTCGGTGTCCAACTTGGAGCTCGCCAATCGCCTGAGCTATTTCCTGTGGTCCTCGATGCCGGACGATGAATTAATGGGTATCACGAAGGTGAAGATTCCAGTGAATGAAAAGGCTGTTTCAGCACAAGCCAAACGAATGCTGGGCGACCCACGAATCAAGCGACTCGCGGTGGAGTTTGCCTGCCAGTGGTTAGGCATTCGAGAGTTTGATTTGGATAACGGAAAGAACGAGAGGCTTTATCCGCAATTTGCAAACCTGCGTGGCTCTATGTACGAGGAGTCGGTACGGTTTTTCGAGGAACTGTTTCGCAATGATGGCTCAATCCTTGACCTGCTCAATGCCGACCATGCGTTTCTCAATGAGTCGCTGGCCAAGCACTACGGCATCCCGGGTGTGAGCGGCGCGCAGTGGCGAAGGGTGGAAAGCACGCGAGCGATGGGACGCGGCGGTATCCTTGCCATGGGTGCGATACTGGCAAAACAATCCGGCGCATCGCGAACCAGCCCGATTTTGAGAGGCAACTGGATCTCGGAAACACTGCTGGGCGAACACTTGCCCAAGCCTCCGGCAAATGTGCCGGATCTCCCCGAGACCGTACCGGTTGGGTTGACGGCAAGGCAGTTGATTGAAAAACACAGCAGCGTGGCAGCGTGCGCAAAGTGTCATGCCAAGATCGATCCATACGGATTCGCCTTGGAACAGTACGATGCGATTGGTCGGTTGCGCTCGAAAACTGTGGACACGAAAACGAAACTCATGGATGGACATTCCATTGAAGGCCTGACTGGATTACGGGAATATCTACTGAATGAAAGACGGGAAGAAGTGGTGCGACAGTTCTGTAAAAAACTGTTGGGATACGCTCTGGGCCGGGAGGTGGAATTGTCCGACAGGCCCCTATTGAAGTCTATGCAGGAACAGCTGGCAAAGAACGATTTCCGCTTCAGTATAGCGGTGGAGGCAATTGTCACAAGCGAGCAGTTTCGGAGCATTCGCACAGTCGTGGTGAAAGTTGATTGAAAATTTAATTCACAAACCCAGTTTGAACAATGAACGAAAGAAGCAATAGGATGAAATACGAGATTTCCAGACGGACAATGTTGCGTGGTTTTGGTGTAACAATGGCACTGCCTTGGATGGAAAGTGTGCGTGTCTGGGGCGATGTGGCCAAAAGTGCCAAAAAAGCCAGCGAGGCGCCAACTCGCATGGCGATTTTATTTTCCGGATGCGGTTTTCACAAAAACGAGTGGTGGGCCAAGGGCGAAGGGAAGGACATGCAGCTTGGCAAAGTACTCGAACCGCTCAGTGATTTCCGAGACAAGATGGTTTTCATCCGTGGCCTGTACAACAAGGAGGCGCTGAAAGGAAACATCCACAGTTCGCAAACAGGCAACCTGCTTTCGGGCGCGCCGCTGGCTTCCGGCGGACGAATCCAGTCCGGCACCAGCGTGGACCAGTACGTGGCACAGCACATTGGCCACCAGACCAAGCTACCCAGCCTCGTTTTGGGCTGCGAAAAAGCCAATCCTGGCGTGCACAAAAATTACTCCCTGCTGTACAGTTCGCATATTTCATGGAGCAGTCCCAACACACCCACTCCGCTGGAAGTCTATCCGGCGCTGGCGTTTGACCGTTTGTTTAATAACAAGGCTAAGGTCGGCGACCAGAGCATTCTTGATGCGGTTCTTGGTGACGCACAGGATTTGCGCCGCAACATCAGTAGCCTCGACAAGCAAAAGCTCGATGAATATCTCAACTCCGTTCGTGAAGTGGAGCAGCGTATTGAAAGTGCCGGTAAACGCGGTGAGGTACAGGGCTGGAGACCGACCATCACCAAGCCAAATATGCCGCGGCCCAAGGACGGTTACCCGCAGGACATCGTGGAGCACATGCGACTGATGAGCGACATCCTGGTACTCGCCTTCCAGACTGATACCACGCGCATCTGCACCCTTAAGCTCAACAACGACCACGGCACCCTGCGCTTCCCTCACATTGGCGTGGATTACATGATTCATCATCTCTTGTCACACACAGACAACGCCGACTGGCTGAAGGTTAATCAATTCTTCCTCGAACAGATGGCTTACATCGCTCGTAGGCTAGACGGCATTCAAGAAGGCGAGAGCACCTTGCTGGATAACACGATGCTGATGCTTTGCTCTAGCATGCTCACCGGCCAACATAACGCAAATCAACTACCGGTCGTCATGCTTGGCGGTGGTGGTGGCAGAATCAAGGGCGGGCAAAACCTCGACTATACGGGAAAGCCCGATCGCCAAATGAGCCGTCTCTTTCTCTCGATGATGGACAAGGTGGACATTAACCCCGGCAGGTTTGGCGACGCAGACAAGCCATTGGACGAAGTCTAGTCACCTGACCTGCTTCCCGTTCCAACTGACGGCAGATTGTCAACGAACCCAAAAATGAATCGTTGTTCAAACACAGTATCCCTCAAGTATTTGCGCTGAGGGACATCAGGACGGAAGGCATGATGAAATTCCAACGATGAAGAGAGGTTGGAGCATTCCATTCTTTTTGCCTGCGGTACTGATCCACTCGGCGGAATAGAAACTGGCCGACCACACCTTCACCGTCCCCGATGGCTTCACTGTCGAAATCGTGGCCGGACCGCCCTTGGTGAACCGGCCCATCGAAGCCTCTTTCGATGAGCTGGGTCGGCTATACGTTACCGACTCCTCCGGATCCAACGCTCGAGTACCGGAACAAATTAAAAACCCGAAGCACCGCATCGTACGGCTTGAAGACGCCAACGGAGACGGCAAGTTTGAAAAGTCGACTGTATTTGCAGACAAAATGATGTTTCCGGAAGGAGCTCTTTGGCACGATGGGGCCCTTTACTGTAGCGCCGTGCCCATCATCTGGAAATTGGCAGACACTGATGGCGATGGCGTGGCCGACAAGCGCATAAAGTGGTTTGACGGCAAGACGGCCAACGATTGCGCCAATGACCTGCATGGTCCATACCTCGGCCCGGACGGTTGGATTTACTAGTGCAAAGGAGCCTTTGAACGTCAACAGCACAAGAGACCGCGTGGCCAGATCATCGACGATCGAGCCGCCCACATCTACCGTATGCGACCCGACGGCACGGAAATGGACTCCATAATGGCCGGCGGAATGGACAACCCGGTGGGCATGGCCTTCAGTGAAACGGGGGAAGCTTTTTTTACCACCACATTTGTCAACCACCCGCGTGGAGGGAAGCGTGACGCGTTGGTACATGCAATCTACGGAGGACTTTATCCGAAGGAATGGAACATACTACATGGATTGGTTCGCACAGGGGATTTCATGCCTGCTATGTCACATCTCGGGCCGGCCGCACCCTGCGGTTTGGCAATTTACGAAACGGAGGTATTTGGCACGGACTACTCGGGTAACCTATTTACCTGCCAATTCAACATGCACAAGGTGCAGCGACACAGCGTTTCGTACAATGCCCGCAGTTCGTTGTCTTCCGAGACGGCGAGAGGACGTCGCCACGCGCGGGCCGCCAGATCAAGGACGGCGGTCAATTGTTTCGGTTCTGCAGCGCGCGCGGACTGGTTGAAAGCTGCCGCTGTGGCTTCCAGCGATGGGATCATGGCAGAGAACTTCTTCGTGTTCTGGATGCGGTTCGCGGGCTGAAAACCGACGAACTGCTTGGTGTTGTAAAGCACCTCGACGGGCTCCTGCGAAAGGTATTGCTGCTCGTCCCACAAACGATCCAGTTCCTCGCGTTCGCGTTCGTCGAGTATCAGTCGAGACAGGACTTGGTCTTCGCGGAGAGACAATTGCACCGTCACGTCACGGTTGACCGGTATGACGGGTGCAAAACAGGCCGCCATCGGAAACAGTTTGGAAAACGACGCATATTCGTCAGTGTCGATTCTCGGCCTTCCCGATCCCTCGGCCAACGGCATCACATGGGATCCAAAAAGCCCGATCGAACTGATGAGGTGATTGTCCTGCCGGTTAATCTTCCACAACCGCGCCTGCAATCCGGAGATGGTCGCGCTCAATCCGGGAGCGACGACTCCCGGTATCGGACCAAGATGAGTGGACGTCGTTCGAGGCATGTGCACGCCGGTCACCCTGACCATGGCAACTCGCCAATAGCGGGCGGTGGCCGGTTTGAAACTATACTGACAGTAGCCCGTACCGTCGGGCGACGCGACGCCATCTTGCAGCACTCCGCCGCCGATCGACGGGACGTATTGAAATGTTCCACCTTCGGACACCGTGTACGGCCCGGCGGGCACTGACGCATGGGAAACTTCCATTTCTGCTCCCCGATTTCCGCCGCCAAATCCGCTCACAAAGCAAACGCGATCGACCATCTTTTCGATGCCGAAGTCGACGACGAAGTGACTGCCAGGACTCCAAATAAAAACCTTGTCAGCCGACTTTCCGGTGGCGTTTGGAATGCCATAGGGAGCCGGAACCCCGAACGCGCCCGGTATCGGGGGGGTGTTGAAACGTCGTCGGAGCATCAGGGTCGCTGCTGTAGGCGTCTACAATGTGCGTCGCTGCGACATGCAGTCCTTCCTCTGCGAGCGTCTTTGGTTCACGCCATTGCCGTTGCACGTCCGCCATTGATCCCGTCGGGTGTGGATCGTTCAATGCATCCCAAAGGATTCGCAGGTATTTCGCGCTTAATTTCCGTCCAAGGGCAAGACTTCGTTGTGCGGCAAATTCTTCCACTGACAGATTCACAGACGGATCGCGGTCACGGTAGCGCAGCGTTGTTTCCAGGTAGTCGGCGACCGGCAGGCGGCCATCGCGGTCGGTGTAATGCGCATAAAAGTCCTGAATCCTCTGTGCCGCCTCGGCGGTCCAGTCGTACGGATCGTCGCTTGGCGAAAACCGAATCCCGGAGGGTGTGAGCACCGCGTGTGCCGACACCTGTCGCGCCGCTTCCAGATATTTCGGAATGAGATCAGGCGCCATGAATAACGCTTCGCCCGTGTTGGCGAAGCCCTCGCCGGCCACGGAGTCCTCGAGGAATGTATCTGCGGGGCGGAGGTCGACGCCGGTCAGATCCCGGATCGTGTAATTGTATTCCGCACGCGTCAGTCGCCGCATCAGCACAAGTCCCGGATCACCGGCACGCTGAACGGCATCGGCCAACACGAATTTCTCGGCCCAGCTGATCAGGCGCTCCCGTTCGTCGGTCGACGGCTGAAGACTCTTTTTGGGAGGCATCTCACCATAGCGCAGCTGACGGATCACCTTCTGCCAAACCCGCGCCGCGCCGCGAACGTCGTCGGCCGTGTGGAATGGCGTCAGATCCAACTCGCCCTTTCTCTTTTTGGCGGAGTGACAATCGACGCAATACTTTTGCGCAAGCGGGCGAACTTGCTCTGGAAACTCTTTTGCCAGCTGATCCAGTGACGACTCGGCTGCTCGCGAAACATCCGCCGCCGCAAAGAAGATACACCATACCACGGCGCTAGTCAGAATGCTGGGGCGAAAGAAGGGCATCCAAGATTGATTTGACCGTAGAACTTTGCTTTCGTAAAGTGCTCGCGGCGTTCAGCAACTCTTTGGTCAGAACCCAGACCGGAAAGCTGAAGGCGGCCAGACTGGCCAAGGATTAATGACGGCGAACATCCGGTGTGATAGTTAGCCCCCGCCTAATCCCCCACCCCGGTATCGCCCTCGACCGCCCCACCCCAATTCCCGTCCCTGACTCCGGATCAGCCATGCGGAATGTTCGTACTCGGCGCAATGGTTCGCGACCATGAGGAACATAATGTTGAAACCGTTGTGACTTAGGCCCGTGTCGAGGTTGTGTTGCCCAAGCAGACCCTTGGAACTCCGCGAACTGACGCCATGGCAATTTCCCCGACTGCATGACCTTGATCAGGGGAGCGTTGAGAAGGTAGGCCGACTCGACTCCGTCCCGAAACGAGAAGGACCTTCCGGCGACGGAAACGTGGTCGAGCATTGCCTCCCGGGACAACAATACCCGCAAGGAAACATAGCCCGCAACCGAGCAGTAGGAACGAGTGGTTTCCTCGCCGAGTCCGTTCTTTTCCAATCCTTTTCCGCAACACCTTGTTCATAATCCGATCCATCCGGAAAGATGGGGGTACCTCCATTGACCGGAGCGGGTCGCCGTTCGTTAAATCATTCGAACTTTCCAAAAAAGAAACAACGGGTGACTGCCGGGAGAAACTCGACCCATTTTGCGAATGCTCGTTCAGAACGAACACTTAAAATTAGGACGAGAACGAAAAAGCCTATCATAAGTCTGAAAGTGAAAAAGCATCCCTTGCCGGTGCCTTGCCGTTGAAAAGGGTCTTCATCTTGCCATGATCGAGGAAGTTTGGTTGCATCCGAAGAGTGACGATGAACAGCGAAGACGCCGCGGTTGAAGCCGAACCCGAATCGATGCGATGTCCCAACTAAGAATCACTGGCTAATCGCAACGCCATAAGGTCTTCAGCCGAACGGAATCAGCGCTGATTCTAGTCAAACGCAACAGGGGAACTCAAACGCTCAAAAAGGCACGTCCTCGTTCAGATCGTCCGATGGGTCGGGCTCCGACACAACATCCGCTTCGGAAGAGGCGATCTCGTATCCATTGACGGACACGAACCACTTGGTCACGCCGTCTTGCCCCTTCCATTCCCGTCCGTTGAGTCGGGCGTCTATGACCACCCTCTGACCCGTCTTGAGCTGTGCGCTCTTCTCGATCGCCTCCTTCGTGAATTCCACAGGTATCGGGTTGGCCCACTTGTCGTCTCCCGTCTTCACCACGACAACGTGCTTCCTGAAGGCGTTTGCTCCGTATTCCTTTACTTCGTCCACAAAGACGACTTCTCCCGTAATTTTCACATCGTTCATGTTTCGTTGCGTGCTTGTTAGTTCTCGAACTATCGGTAGTCAATCCCCGAGATTTCAGGCTGAGGAGAATTGCAGAGTGCCCCGTAAATCGATTCGGGCATAAAGTGGATTACGGATCGTTTCAGGGCGATCAAAAGGTATCCAACTCCCCCAGATCGCCCACTTTTCCACAAAATCGCGCTGCTCCCCCGTTTCGTGAGAAGGGTGATTGCGCAGGCGCTCCTCGTGGAGACGAGCCTTGCGAATGTTCTCCAGAGCCTCCTCCCCTTCCGCGGCGATTCCGCGTTCAAGGAGCCGGCAGCCGGCGCGTTCCCGTCCTGATCGGCCCGCCGCGAAACTGCCCCTCCTGGGGGCGCTCGGGAGAGCGTCTGGGCGTGATTGGGTGTAGCTCCGGGTGGGCGCC
>JACNJI010000273.1 GCA_014382645.1 Verrucomicrobiota bacterium
AAATCCGAGCACAAAAAAAGGCCAGGCACCCCACAGCGCACACAAACGAAACTGCCGCTGCTCCCTTCCGGGCCTGACGGGGTTCGTTAGTCCGTAGTCGCATGGGACCCGACCTTTAGTTGCCTTTATCTAAAATTTTGGCACTCGAAGCAAACATTTTTCTTAGGTGCAAAACCTGTCCCGGAAATTCTCGGCGATTTTTCGCTTTGCCTTTTCGCCCTCATTTTCACTCTCTAATGGCGTGGGCAATTCTTTCGGTACACTTTTTCGAATTTCGACTTGGGGCGAAAGCCATGGTGGCGGCATCGGCGTTGTCGTCGATGGCTGCCCGCCCGGACTACCGCTAAAGGCTGCAGACATTCAAGTCGACTTGGAGCGACGACGCCCCGGGCAAAGCAAGATCACCACCCCTCGCAAAGAGAGCGATCAAGTCGAAATCCTTTCAGGCGTGTTCGAGGAAGTAACCCTCGGCACCCCCATTGCCATGCTAGTAAGGAACGAGGATGCCCGCCCGCAAGCCTACGACGAGATGAAAGAAAAGTTTCGTCCTTCGCACGCCGACTTCACCTACCAAGAGAAATTCGGCATTCGCAACCACGAGGGCGGAGGGCGTTCGTCTGCCCGTGAGACCATCGGGCGCGTTGCTGCAGGGGCAATCGCCAAGAAGATTCTGATCTCGACCGGCATCGCGATTCGAGCCTATGTCGAGCGGGTACACGAAATCGAAGCGCCTGAGATCGAAAAGTTTCCCACTTTGGAAGAAGTGGACGCCTCACCCGTGCGTTGCCCGCATCCCAAAACAGCCCAAAAGATGGTGGCCCACATCTTGGACCTCAAAAAAGCGGGAGACTCCGTCGGTGGCTTGATACGCTGTCGCGTTCAAGGAATGCCCACGGGACTCGGCGCCCCTGTCTTCGACCGTCTCGAAGCCGATCTCGCCAAAGCCATGCTCTCGCTTCCCGCAACAAAGGGCTTTGAGGTCGGCAGCGGATTCGCGGGCACCTTGCTCAAGGGATCCGAACACAACGACGCCTTCGAAAACCGCAAGGGCCTCATACGCACCAAAACGAATCGATCTGGCGGCGTCCAAGGTGGAATCAGCAACGGAGAGGAACTCTATTTCCGCATTGCCTTCAAACCCACCGCCACCGTGCTCCAGTCCCAAGACACCGTAGACGTCGATGGCAACGAAACGAAACTTATCGGGCGTGGACGTCACGACCCATGTGTCCTCCCCCGAGCAGTCCCCATCGTCGAAGCCATGACCGCACTCGTGCTGATCGACCATCGCATGCGCCACGCCGCCCAATGCGAAACCTTCTCGTTTTAAGGCCAATATAAGTGCAACGCCTCCTCTACCTCGTACTCGGGGCTCCCGACTCGGGTCGCCGAGCCATCGTTCAAGATTTAATCGATGGAGGACTCACAGATAAAGAATCCGCCCTCACCCACACCAACGAGGAATCTCACGACATGAAAGGATTCACCTCATGGCATTGGGAAAACGACACCTTCCAGATTCCCGAGGAAACAAACGAATCACAAGCCACCCACCAATTCCTGATATTTTCGCCCTACCTTGATCTCGCCGAACAAATCGAAGCCTCGCTCGACCTCCTCGACGCAGATGAGGGAATAACTCTCGCTCGCATTCTCTTCGTCGTCCACTGCGGACTATTAGAGAAAATCTCACCCCGGTTGCAAGAGTGGCACGACGCCTGCGCACACTTCGCCGACATCGCACTACTAAATCGCCGAGAAGGAGTAAATCGCAAGTTAATTGAGGAGTTCAAGGTGCGTTACGAATCCATGCGAATGCCATTCCTCGTCGAGAACGTTCGCAAAGACCGTATCGCCAACCCTGCAATAATACTCGACCTCACCCCTAGACGTATTTCCCAGGTGTTCGATCTCGAGGAAGACCTAGACTCCGACCTAACCGACCCATACCTTGAACGCCTCCCCTCAGGAGAAAGAGCCAAGCGAATCCCCCTACCATTTTGAGAACCGCTCAGCTCCTCCTAGCTTTTTGCTCGACCATAGCCCACAAAATCTTCATGTTCTCCAATTTACTCTATGCCGGGGTGGCGGAATTGGTAGACGCGCTAGGCTCAGAACCTAGTGTCCGCAAGGACGTGCGGGTTCAAGTCCCGCCCTCGGCACCAAGCCACCATTTCAGTACACCACCCCACAAGATCATTGCCAAAAAAACCTAAAAAAAGCTTGCGCACAGATCATTTGCCAGTCACTTTTCGACCATTCTTTTCCAACCCCTATAAAACAAACTATAAATTCCGATCCCTATTACGGTTATGAAGAACCCACTAGACACATTTAAAAAATGGTTCATCCTTTCATTCTTAGCGTTGGCTTTGCCTGGCATCGCCCTTTGGGGTCAAGAAGGTGACGATGCAGGCGGAGGTGACGATGCAGGCGGAGATGCCGGCGGAGGTGGTTCTGCTGCCGAGGCTGCCGTAACTTCGGGCGGTTCGGCTCAACCAGCAGCAGCAGCATCGGGATCGATTGAAAGTAACCCTGTAGTCACTCTGGTAAGGGCTGGATTAAATTTCCAGAGCGCCAAATCAATTAAAATTAGTGATTTAATAAAAATAGCGTCGGCTGGAGGAAGCATAACTAAGCTTATATCAATTGCAAAAGCAATTGAAGCAAAAACCTATACAGCTGATGATTTGGTTTTTACTTTAGATCTTGGGCTCGATATAGATGATGCTGAAAAGACGGCAAAGGCATCAAAGGAAGCTAAAGAAGGGGGCGACTCCGATTATCTCGACAAGCTCTCCAAGGACATTAAATCTGGTTACGACCTTAAAGATATCTTGGATGGTAAAACTACAGGCATCGACAACACACTTTTAGATTCAGCTTTAGCCTTAACCTCAATCGAGGATCTCAAACAATCTACGCGTGATGTTGTCGCAGGAAGTACTGATTTTACCAACTTTCAGACTTACTTGGAAAGTGCCGTGACTTTTGCCAACACTGTCCTTACCGACCGGACAATCACCTCGGCATCCGACTTTGACAGTATACCGGAAGTTTCAGTAGCAAGTCTTACTGCAAGCCCTCAAACATTGGAATTCATTCGCCTTTTAGGTAAGTACGGAGCCATCGGTTCCGACGCTTCAGCTCTTTCCGACACACTAGCCAGTGCTTTCTTTGGCACCGACTTTGCCTCCTCGACAAAAATGGGGACAAGCTTGCTTAGCTTCTTGGGTTCCAATACAAGTGGTCACGTCGGACAACTCAAGACCAGCTTGGGGACTCGCACCCTACCCTCTGGCGTTCAAGATTCCACCGTTTTGCAAGTCGCAATGAGCAACGTCACCTTGGCGCCTGGCGCCAATATTACCGTTGGAGCTTCAGGTTCGACTTCCACGATCGACGTATCAGATGTCCTTACCAAGGCTAACTCGAATGAGGAACGTAAGGTTGCCATTCTAGGAGCAGCCAAGGATTTGACCATCGCGGGTGACGTCACCTTCACCAACACCAACACTGTTGAGGACCACGCTTTAGTAATTGGTGCAGCTGATGACTTACAGTTGAGAGGTCAGGACAAAGACTATGTTGAAAACGAAAAAGTCACACTGACATATACTGGTTCCAACTTGGGATTGGGTTCCAATGATACGATGCGGCTCATAAACGTGGACATCAAGACCGGAGGTAATCTGGCAATAGGTACACTCGATCAGCTGTACGTAGGATCCGGTTCCATCAAGGATGGCGGAGACCAAGGTCAAACCCACGGAATAAACTATTCCACCACCAATGGCACCTCCAAATTCGAAGTGGGAGTTGAAGACAATGTCTATCTCTACGCCAACAACCTGATCAGTATCAACGGTCTTGAGTTCGGCTCGGGCATGGACGACATTTACATGGACGCCATAACCATCGACCTCAGCAATGTCACCTTTCCACAGAACTCCGATGTAATGCTCCGCAGTCGAGATGGTTCCATGAATTTCGGCGCAACCGACCGAGCCGTAGGCAGTGTTAATTTCATACAAAACGTCAAATACGGCGCTACTGCCATCGAATCCGCCGGTCAGTTCAACGGTGCAGCTGGTCACTGGGACTCCTCAGAACTTACCTTACCCAACGGAAAAGCCGCCATCAAGGTTCGTGGTTTCTGAGGCTTGTCCAACTAGATAAATACAATTCCTGAAAATTATAATTTTACCCATGAAGCAGCTAAATACTCTTAATAAACTCGTACTAGCCACAATCGGCTTATCCGTAGCTCAAGTTGGTTTTGCCCAAGACAAGCGTAGCCTAGAAGCGACCGATCGCCCCGGCGTTCCCGCAAATCTTGGTCAACCCGCTAACGGAACCGTCGCATCCGGAGAAGCTGCTGGAACTGCAGCCAGCGATGCGGGAGCTCAACGCCCAGTCAAGCTGAAGAAAAAAGGCGTATCGACTTACTTTGGCTACAGCTCAAAGTACTTTTACCGATCCAATGCTCTGATGACTAGCGGAGCGAGCGAACAAAAATCAGCCATGTGGACCAATACATTCTTTGCCGGAGCGGGCTTGGGTGTGATAGAAACCGATTCATCGGTAATCACCCCTTATGTTGGTGGCAGTTGGACAATCAATGATTACATCAAAGGGGAACTGTCCCCATTTAATTACAACTCCAGCGGTGCCTACGCGCTTCTTATGGCTCAATATGGAAATGGTTGGTCGACTCGTGCCGGAGTAAGCTACGCCAGTGATCGTAGCACAGAAAACGATACTGAAGACTACAAGGAATTCTTTCCTAGCATCGGGGTGATGAAAGCATATTCGCTCAGTGATTCCACTCTCGGAATATTCGACGCATCTGTCGGCAAGCACATTACTGACTCTTTCGACTTAGTAAAGGGAACCGATGCTGGGACCCTCGATAATTGGGAGATGTCTGCATCATACGGACTAAGGTGGAGACCTAGTGAAAGGCTTTCTTTTGGACCACAGTATCGCTTGAGCTATAAGGTCTACGACGATGGCTCTAACAAGGATCGAGATGATCTCACCAACATGGTATCACTGAGAATTGCCTACGAGTTGGCATCTTCAGTAACACTTGATCTGTCGACTGCATACACCAAGCGCGCCACCTCCGGGGTAGCGTCCGGATTGGATCTCGACTTCGAAAACGTAGATGCCGGCGCCGGTCTTTCGCTGAACGCCCGTTTCTAGAAGTTTCATCCTCCAGATCGGCCTAGGTTTAGGTCCGACGGATGATACCCACCTCCACTTTATCTTTTGCTGAGGATCATAAATCTATTGATCAGCATAAAGCCAAAGTATTTTTATACTGCATTTCTCTTGAGTGCGGCATTTTCAAATGCCGCCACTACGAGATATGTCGGCGGCAAAGTGGAGGTCATCGATCCCACTTTGTCCGGTGATGAGTCGATTTCGCTATTGGAGATCAACTCTACTATTGCTCCCAAGCGGATAGTTTGCACGGGAAGAGGTTCCAGGACTGAAATCCACGAAGGGAATACAATCCTTCGCCTCGGAGCCAACACAGTGGCCAAGGAGGAGGAAAGCGGTTCATACTGGATTCACTCCGGAAGCCTTCTTTTTTGCTCCACCGTCCCCACCACCGTTCGCTTCTCATCCCTCCAGTCATCCGCCACCTTCGAAGGAAGAGGAACGATCATTCTTGAAACCACTGGAAACGGAGGTTTCAAGTTGATACCCTTGGAAGCCAAAGGATATTTCAGCACCGCTAAAGATGGAAAAAAGGAAGCCAGAGCCGGGCAGTTGTTGTTTGTCGTAGATAACCCATCTAATTTCGGTGATGCCTACGACATTGATCTCATGCTTATGCTACGTTCGAGTCTTCTAATAAACTCTTTTCCCGATCCCCTGCCCACTTTTGAACGTATTGGACTGGCCATTTACTCGCAGGAGTTAAAGCTAAAGGGGAAATACGACGCCTTGATCGGGAACGCCCCCACGAAAGACAAGGTGCAATTGTGGGTTTTCGAGGGGGGGGAGGGTTTTAGCAGAGAGAAAAAACCGTCAAAAGGTAAATCCCCAACCCAAAGTAAAGGGTTTTTCGGAAGACTTTTCGGGCGGGAAAGCAAAGAGTGACTAAATTTTTACTGGTCTTCCTCTGGTTCGTCGTATCAATAGCTGTCACTGCAGTAAATGCGAACGATCTAAACGATCTTGGCAAAATCAAACTGAAGGCTTTAAGGGGAGATCCGAGCTCACAATTTCGCTTGGGCTTCCATTACTCCTCAGCCAATGAAAACCTTGCTGAAGCTTTCTTTTGGTTTGAGAAGGCTGCAAAGGCGGGAGCACCTTCGGCTTGTCATTATGTCGCCAAGGCTTACGCCACCGGCCGAGGAACACCTCTGAATCTAGAGTTAGCGAAATTCTGGTACGAAAATGCCGCCTTAAGAGGGTGTGCGACTGCCATGGCAAAACTGGGTGATTTGATCTCAGTGGACGAGGAAAACAATACTGATGAAGTACTGGCTCACGCATGGTACGCCCTAGCCGTGGAGAACGGGGAAACTGCATGGACGGAACGACGAGACCGACTGGCCGAGGGGATGTCGGAAGAGACCTTGGCACTCGCCCATGAAAGATTGAAGGAAATAAAAGGGGAAATCCTGCATCTCAAGGAACGCAGCCCCACCCCACCCTCTCCTACCAAGAAACGGGGCGAATATCTTTTTCAAAACGAGCACAAATACTTTGGTGATTTAAAAGACGGGCTTCCTCACGGTTATGGTCGTATACAATCACCGGACGGCGAGCGGTTCTTCGGAGAATTCAAACAGGGGAAACCCTACGGATACGGCACGCATTTTTCAGCACAAGGTTTCATTATATTCTCGGGCTTGTGGGAAGGCGACAAGGCAATCGCAGGGAACAGTCCGCAAGCCCGCCTGCGGGCCATGCTCAAGTCGCCCTAACCTGCGAACGTTCCGTCTAACTTGTACAACAAGATTCCAACGGACGAGACAGGGAGCAAAACAGGTTCCAGACCCTTGGCAGGATTGATCTGATTGAGGGCCGGATTCTCCCGCCGGGTTAGATCCGAATCAGAGGCTTGAATGCGACCCATCGCAGAGGGCACCTTGCAAGGAATGCTTGCAGTTGCACAGGGCAATGTTGCGAGTTTCGGTAATCTCGACTTTTTCGGGGGAAAAACGAGTACCCTTGTGAGATCCGTCGCAAAAAGGTTGTTTCGCGGAACGACCGCAAGAACACCACCAGTATTCGCCAGGTTCCAACTTGAGGACGGCGGGGGTCTTGGAAGCAACGATAGGGTCTTCACTCATCTTCACCAGTTCCTCAATGATGAGCCGTCGGTGAATGATCCACCACGGATGCTATAAAGAGCTTCGATGCGGCAATACCCAAAATCACAACCGCAAACATTAATACCGGAACGAGAAGGATCGGAAGTCGAAACTTCGTGTGTCCAATTATGGGATCATCTATAAAATCCATGCTTTCTTTGTGGTTGAATCCGTCCTTCTGGTCAACCCAGAAGGAATATTGAAGTGCTTGACCGTAAAGATAAATTCGTAAGTCTGTTAAAAGTAAGTTTTTTCAAATAACATATCTTGACATGACCTGAGCATTCTCTCGTCGCTGTTTCCTTACCACTAAGGTTTCCGGAGTTGTATCTGTAGCGTTATCCTCATCTCTATCGGCAAAGAAAAAGAATGAACCATGGATCCGCATTTCTTTATTCCAATGGTCGCTTCTTAAATCACTGGTTCGTGGGTGTGAATAAGGTCATAGGCAACCTCGACTTCGCGGCTAAGGCAAAAAAAGATTTCGAAATTGAGGCCGTGGAATACTTAAATCAGTTCTCCCAGGATAAGGCGAAAGACAAGAAATACCTAGAGGAAATAAAGAAGCGATCGAAGGGCTCGGGAGTCACAGACTTGCTTATTATGATTTATGGCGAGGGCAACCTTGGCGAACCGGATGAGAATACCCGATGCAAGGTTATAGAGAATCATTACAAATGGGTGGATGCGCTAAATTCCTCCGTGGTCACTCCATCCGTGTAAATGCTCGCTTCAAGGAAAGCTATGACGAACAAGTGAAATTCGCTACGGACGGGCTCGCTTAACCATATATGGAGACAAGCACGGTATCAAACTTATCGCGGAAAACCATGGCGGACTCTGCTACAACGGGCAAGTGGTTTGCCACGGTCATCAAGAGCGTCAACGATGCCCGAAGTGGCACCCTTCCCGACTTTGGGAACTTTCGCCTAAAAGGAGACGAATGGTACGATCGCTACGAAGGAGTGCGCGAACTGTTGCCGTTCGCGAAGACCGTGGGTGCTAAATCCCACGATTTCGACATCAAGGGCAACGAAACAAAAACCGACTATCTCAAGATGATGAAAACAGTAAAGGCGGCAAGGTATCGCGGTTGGGTCGGTATTGAGTACGAAGGGGAGTATCTGAAGACGCAGGTATTCTCGCGACAAAGAAGCTGCTGGAGAAAGTAAGAAAAGAGCTCGCCTAAGGAGCACCCATTACTTCCAGTTATTCCACCACCCAAGAATCCGAGCCGGTGAGAAGGGCTTGGAGATCGCCTTCGCCTTGCTTTGACTGGGAGGCCGCCAACTGCTGGGTAAGGGCATTCTCGTAGGTTTCCCGACCTTCTAGTTGGCGAAAAATACCAAATGGCGTCGGAAACGTCGGATAATTCAACTGGGAAAGCAATGCCGGATAGGCCGGATTGGACGTTTTGGGGTTGTGAACCAAAAGATCGCTCTCGCTGACGCCATCTTCACCTAAAGTGACAACTTCGGGATCAAAACCATTTACTCGAATTCCCTTGTTGCGTTCGGCTCCAAAAAGCAACGGCTTACCTTCTTCCAAAAACAGGCTTTGTTCGCTCTTGCCCTCTCTCCCTGTTACAGGTTCCCATGTTTTGTTGTTATATATTACGCAATTCTGAAGGATTTCGATGAATGAGGTACCTTTGTGAGCATGGGCAGCCTTAAAAGTCTCCACCATGTGCTTCATATCGGTGTCACTAGTACGAGCCACAAAGGTAGACTCGCTTCCTAGTGCAAAGAGAAGCGGGTTAACGGGGTAGTCTATCGAACCGAAAGGCGTACTCTTCGTCTTTTTCCCAACCTCGGAAGTGGGACTGTATTGGCCTTTGGTCAGTCCATATATGCGGTTATTGAAAAGCAGTACGTTTACATCAGGGTTCCTCCGGAGGAGATGAAGGAGGTGATTGCCGCCAATGGAGAGACCGTCGCCATCGCCCGTCACCAGCCAAACGGAGAGTTCCGGGTTGGAGACCTTCACGCCTGTGGCAACGGTAGGTGCTCGTCCATGAATGGTATGAAAACCATAAGTATTCATGTAATAAGGAAACCGACTGGAGCAGCCAATCCCGCTGACGACCACAAAATTTTCCTTCGGTACTCCAAGCTCGGGGAAGGTGCGCTGTATGGCGTTGAGAATAGCGTAATCGCCACAACCCGGGCACCACCGGACATCGTTGGGTGCAACAAAATCTTTTTTATTAAGAGCGTGTTCCTCTTTGGGCAGAGCCGTTTTCATCGTGATGGCGAAAGAATGTAATTAGCGAATCGTTTCAATTATCTTATTACTCAGCTCAGAAACCTTGAAAGGTTGACCCTGCACCTTTGAATAAGAAATTGCATCGATGAGATACTTCGAACGGATCAAGAGGCTCAGTTGCCCCATGTTCAGTTCAGGAATCAGAACTTTTTTGAACCTGGAGAGGATATCACCCAAATCGTTGGGAAAGGGATTCAGATTGCGGAGATGTAGACTGCTGACCGAAAAACCTTCGGTTCGTAAGTTGCGAACCGAAGAAGTAATTGCGCCATAAGTGCCGCCCCAGCCAAGAACCAGAAGTTCTCCGCCTTCAGCATCGCCAAACAACTCGGATGGCGGGAGGGAGTTGGCGATGGCATTGACCTTGTCTGCCCTTAGTCGCGTCATCTCTTCATGGTTGTTGGGATCATAACTGACGCCGCCTTCCTCATTTTTTTCCAAACCGCCAACTCGATGCTCCAATCCGGCTTGCCCGGGGATAGCCTGCTCGCGAGCAAGGGTGGAAGGGTCTCGCTTATAAACAACGTACTCTTTACTTGAATCGGCAAACGGAACCTCAAGATCAGGCAGGTCGGAAACATTCGGTACCAGCCAAGGTTCAGCTCCATTAGCGATATAAAGATCGCTCAAGAGAATGACGGGCGTTTTGTATGTAATGGCTATTCTTGCCGCCTCGATAGCGCAATCAAAGCAATCGGAAGAAGAATGGGCGGCGATAATGGGGATCGGACTGTCGCCATTTCGAGAAAACATGCTTTGCAAAAGATCGCTCTGCTCGTTTTTAGTAGGCAAACCCGTGCTTGGACCACCACGCTGAATGTTGCAAATGATCAAGGGCAATTCAGTAATCGAAGCCAAACCAATAAACTCGCTCTTTAGGCACATTCCCGGACCACTGGTGGCGCATACAGAAAGCTTGCCTGTAAAACTAGCGCCCAAGGCCATGCCCATGGCAGCAATTTCGTCTTCGGCTTGAATTGTCTTTACGCCAAAATGCTTGAGTGCGGAAAGACCTTCCAGGATCGGAGATGCAGGGGTTATGGGATAACCTGCGTAGACTAATTCGCGCTTGGATTGCTTAGATGCAGCGACTAACCCGTATACCAATGCCTCGTTCCCTGAAATTTTACGGTAAACACCTGAATCAAAGGGAGCCTTGATGATTTGGTAACGATTTCGGGCCGATTCCATCGTGTCGCCCAAGTTGAAACCGGCTTTGAGCGCAAGTGTATTAGCCTCTGCTAAGTCCGGCAGGCGCTTGCCCCACTTGTCTTGAAAGAACTTGAGAGTGGGGTCTAAGGGACGTCCGTACACATAGTACATGAAGCCGAGAGCGAAGAAATTCTTGCAACGTGCCTTGTCCGTAGGCTTGAGAGGGCTTTCGGAAAGCGCTTCCTTCGTCAAGCTCGTGAAATCAATCTCTACAAGATGATATTTATTCCGCAAGTCCTCGTCTTCCAGCGGATTAGTTTCATAACCCGCCTTGGCCAAGTTCATCTTTTTAAAGGCTGCCGTATTGACTACCAGCATGCCGCCAGCCGGCAAATCGGCTAAATTCGACTTGAGAGCAGCCGGATTCATGGCGACAAGTGCATCGGGTTCGTCGCCGGGTGTAAGAATTTCCCGGCTACCGAACTGTACCTGAAAACCGGAAACACCCGCCAAGGTTCCAGCGGGGGCTCGAATTTCAGCAGGGAAATCAGGCAATGTGGCAATGTCGTTTCCGGCAAATGCACTACTGTCCGTAAAGCGTTCACCCACAGTCTGCATACCGTCACCGGAATCACCCGCGAAACGGACGACCGCCGACTCGATTTCAATAAAACTATCTTTGGCTTGAGCCATAGCAACAATGGGCAACGAAAAGTCAGATTAGCAGACGAAGTGAGCGAACAAAATAGTTACAATTTACATATTCCGAAATGTAGCTTTTTTGCAGTAATTTCAAGCTTGAAAACAAGATTTTCGTGATCTCGCACGAGAAAAGATCAAGGGACCTCAGCCCCAAATGTTTCCATCCGGAAGATTGGCAGAGGAAAAGCGAATAAATTGAACGCCATGGAGATGCGTTTTCCGGATGCATAATTTCTTCGTACACCGTGGCGCAGCACCGAAGGGAACAGGATTAAAACTCCTGTTTCAGGAGCAAGAGTTAAGTCCTCCGCTCCTTCGGACCTGAAGAAGAGTTCACCTGAATCAATAGGCGTATTAAGATAGTAAACACCGGAAACCACAGAATCTCGGGCATGATTGTGTACGCCGGTACTCTCTCCGGTGGCAGCAAGGTTAAACCAGAAAGGCGGGTGCTCAAGTCCAGAGGGTGGATCGTACAACGCCACCAACGGATCCCCATAAAGGTTCACCGCCAAATCCCGTGCAGGACGTACAATGTCGCGAACACTGGGAACCTTTTCTATGGGTAGGTAGGAATTTTCCCATCGTCCGCCAATCTTGTGAGAAAAAGAAAAGTCTTTCATTCCAGCATGCAATTCATGCAACAAACGAGAAGTTCGTTGAGCGTGATCGGGCAAATGCCCCCGAAAAATGTCTCTTCCGGCAAACGACAACTTTTCGAATCCTTCCATGGAATTGGAAATTATTTCCTCCCCAAACGCAGCAAGAGCTCGGTTTGCTCGGGAAAACTTTCACAAAAGCCATCAATATCGCCCCAAGTGAAATCGGCAAAATCGAACCCCGGAAAGACTGAACAACCAATAAGGCACCATTCACCGACGTTACAAAGCTCAGCCGCAAAAGTGGTTTGGGCTGGAATCGTGAATTGTGGTTTAGCGCCTGTAGACATTTCAGGTCCAAGAGTTTGGCTCACATAACCATCAACCCCAAACATATGTACCTGTAGACCGCAACCGGCGTGAAAGAACCAGGTCTCGTCGCTCCTCAAATGATGCCAAGCCGAGTATTCATTCCCAGCTAGCAAATAGTAAATGCAAGAACCCAGTGCACGTGCACCATGTGGCGTGGGAATTTTACTACTTGATTCAAAAGTCCGGCGAAACCAACCACCTTCAGGATGCCGTTCCAATTCAAGGCTTTCGATGACTTCCCTGGCGGTCATTATTCAAGTGAGCAGGAATGGTCGGGACGGAGAGATTCGAACTCTCGGCCTCCTGCTCCCAAAGCAGGCGCGCTAACCAGACTACGCTACGTCCCGAAACAAAGAAATAAATGATAGATATTTCAAGGAGACAAGCAAAGCAATTCCAATCAATCTTCAAAATATTGATCGTTCAGTCATAATCATCGTTTGGGTTTGCCAAAAACGCATCAACGCATCATGATATGTTGATGCGTTTAAAAAGATGAGGAATTTTTCAAAAGACAAGCCAAGCGAAGCCGACCTTCGACAATTACTAGAGCAACGTATTGTCTACTTGGATGGTGCCATGGGCACCATGATCCAACAACACAAGCTGGAGGAGGACGACTTTCGTGGAGACTTATTTAAGGCTCACGACAAAGAGCTGAAGGGCAACAACGATCTTCTCTGCCTCACGCGACCTGACATAATAAAGGATATCCACAGTGCCTACTTCGAGGCGGGAAGCGACATGGTGGAGACCAACACCTTCAGCGGAACCTCCATCGCAATGGCGGACTATTCTCTAGAGGGAATCGTTCATGACCTGAATGTCGCAGCGGCTCTGCTCGCTCGTGCCGCAGCAGACGAAGCAATGGAAAAGGACCCGAGTCGACCTCGTTTCGTGGCCGGTGCCATCGGACCCACAAACCGCACCACCTCACTCTCCCCCGACGTCAACGACCCGTCCAAAAGAAACGTTACCTTTGACGAACTTGTAACCGCTTACCGCAACCAAGCAAAAGCCTTAATTGAAGGTGGCGTCGACCTGCTCTTGCCCGAAACAACCTTTGACACTCTCAATTTAAAGGCAGCTCTTTTTGCCATCGAGGATTTATTTGACGAGATCGGTCGACGACTCCCGCTCATCTTGTCCATAACGATCACGGATGCCTCAGGTCGAACTCTCTCCGGTCAGACAACCGAGGCCAGTTGGAATTCCATCTCTCATTCAAACCCACTCTGCGTGGGTCTCAACTGCGCATTAGGTGCGGACGCGATGCGTCCTTATCTCCAAGAACTCTCCCGTAACGCCAGCTGTCTCATACACTGTTACCCGAATGCCGGACTACCAAATCCACTAGCCCCTACGGGTTACGATGAAACCCCGGATGACACAGCCGACTCCCTTTCCGTCTTTGCCAAAGAAGGTCTGCTAAACATTGCGGGTGGTTGTTGCGGAACAACCCCTGAACACATCCACGCCATCGTGGAAAAGCTTTCCGAGCACCCTCCTCGGCATGCGCCTAAAATCGAGCCTGCCCTAAGGCTAAGCGGACTAGAACCCTTTCATCTAAAGGGCAACGACGCCCCGTTTCTGATGATCGGTGAACGAACGAACGTCATGGGATCTCCCCGTTTTCGTAAGCTCATCGAAGCCCAGGACTTCGAAGCAGCTCTCTCCGTGGCCAAGCAACAAGTGGACACCGGGGCCAACGTCATCGACGTCAACTTTGACGCCCCTCTTCTGGACGGCGAAGCCTGTATGACTCGCTTTCTCAATCTAGTGGCAGGCGAACCCGACATTGTTCGAGTACCGATAATGATAGACAGTTCGAAATGGTCTGTCATCGAGGCGGGATTGAAGGTAACTCAAGGAAAGTGCATCGTAAACTCGATCAGCTTAAAGGAAGGGGCAGATTCCTTTAGGAAGCAAGCACACCTTGCCCTTCGCTACGGTGCATCAATCGTGGTCATGGCTTTTGATGAAAAAGGACAAGCGGCCACCCTGGACGACAAAATCCGGATCTGTGAAAGGGCTTATAAAATATTAGTGGAGGAGGTCGGTTTCCCACCGGAAGACATAATTTTCGACCCGAACGTCCTAACAGTCGCCACAGGTATATCCGAACACGACTCATACGGCATAGACTTCATCGAGGCAGTACGCGAGATCAAGAAACGTTGCCCGCATGCTCGAACGAGCGGTGGAATAAGTAACGTCTCCTTTTCTTTTCGAGGAAACAATACTGTCCGCGAGGCCATGCACACTGTTTTTCTATATCATGCGCGCAAGGCGGGTTTGGACATGGGTATCGTCAATGCCGGCATGCTGGAGGTCTATGACGAAATTGATCCCATATTGCGTGAAAGGGTTGAGGATGTCATATTAAACCGCAGGGCGGATGCATCGGATCAACTTTTAGAACATGCCGAAAAGGTAAAAGATCAAGCCTCGGGCAAGAAGTCTTCGGGACCTGATCTTTCTTGGCGAGAATTATCCGTAACGGAGCGACTGGCCCACGCCTTGGTTAAAGGCATCGGCGATTACGTCGAGAAAGACGCCGAAGAGGCCAGACAGGAACTGGGTCGCCCCCTTGAGGTCATCGAGGGACCGCTAATGGATGGCATGAAGATTGTGGGCAAGCTGTTTGGAGACGGTAAAATGTTCCTTCCACAGGTAGTGAAAAGCGCACGAGTCATGAAGCGTGCAGTCGCCTATCTGGAGCCGTTCATGGACGCCGAGAAACAAGCTGGCGCAAGCAGCAAACGGGGCACAATGATCATTGCCACCGTCAAGGGAGACGTCCACGACATCGGCAAAAATATAGTCGCCGTAGTTCTCGCATGCAACAACTGGGAAGTCGAAGACCTCGGAGTAATGGTTTCCTGCGAAAAGATTCTACAGGCGGCAAAGGAGAAAAATGCCGATATTATCGGCTTGAGCGGCTTAATCACACCATCTCTTGACGAAATGGCCAGCAATGCCGCCGAAATGAAGCGGCAAGGATGGACCATCCCCTTACTCATCGGGGGCGCCACTACAAGCAAAGCTCACACTGCCATAAAACTAGCTCCACACTATGACCAGCCTGTGGTTCAAGTCGCCGACGCCTCCCTCGTGGTCAATGTTTGCAATGAGTTGACCAATCCGGAAAAGAAGAAGGACTTTGTCGAATCGCTAAGGAAGACACAGGCGGAATTGCGTGAAAAGCATGCCACTGCAAACGGACCGAAACTACTTTCACTCGAAGAGGCCCGAAGCCGAAAATTATCGCTGGACTGGTCTTCCGAAAGAATCGAGGAACCGGCAGAGAATAGGCTCGGAGTAAGTGTTTTCGAAGAAGTTTCACTTGAAACGGTCGTGGAATATTTCGATTGGTCACCCTTTTTCTGGTCATGGGAGCTAAAAGGCAAATTCCCCGATATTTTCCAAAAAGGGGATTTAGGCAAAGAAGCCAAATCACTTTATGACGATGGCAGGAAAATCCTCGATCAAATCATTTCCGAAAAACGTTTTCAATGCCGCGCCGCGGTAGGTCTATGGCATGCCAACTCCATTGGGGATGACGTCGAATTATATGACGGAAAGTCAAGGGACACCACCCTTGCCACCTTTAGGTTCCTTCGCCGACAACAAGAAATCCTGAGCAAAAAGACCCAATACTGCTTGGCTGACTACATAGCCCCAAAGTCATCAGGCATTACGGACTACCTTGGCGGCTTTGCCGTAACAGCAGGATCCGGAGTAGAAACTTTTGCCAGAACTTTTCAAGATACGGGAGACGACTACTCGTCAATCATCGTCAAGGCTCTGGGAGATCGGTTTGCGGAAGCGATGGCCGAATACATGCACCACAAGATTCGCTGTTGGTGGGGGTTCGGAGAAAAAGAAAATCTCGACAGTGATGCCCGCATTGCGGAAAAATACCAAGGCATCCGTCCCGCCTCAGGCTACCCCTGCCAACCCGACCACACCGAGAAGGACACGTTATGGAACATTCTGGATGCGGAACAATCGACTGGCGTTCAGTTGACGGAATCTCGGGCGATGAATCCGGGGTCCTCTGTTTGCGGTCTCTATTTCTCCAACCCTAAAGCAAACTATTTCAACTTGGGTCGCATAAACCAAGATCAAGTGAAAGACTATGCCGCCCGTAAAGGTTGGACTGTAGCGGAAGCGGAAAAGTGGCTTAGGCCCAATCTTGCCACCTAAAGGGATAGCGAGGAGGTATTTGCTTTGGCGTTGCCGGTGTTGGCCCGCCTGCATTAATTGGTCGACCCTGAAAAACCGTTAGTAACAATGAAGCAAATTACTCCGATTGAGGAACTCCGCCACTCGGCATCTCACATTTTGGCGACTGCTGTGCTGCGTCTTTTCCCCGAGACCAAACTGGATATAGGTCCTCCGACTAACACCGGTTTCTACTACGATTTTGATCTCGATCACAATTTCACTGCTCAGGATTTGGAATCCATCGAATCCGAAATGAAAAAAGTAGTGAAAGAAAACCAGAAGTTCGTGCGAATGGAGGTAAATCGGGACGAGGCCATAAAGCTGATCTCCGAGATGGGACAGGAAACCTACAAGTTAGGTCGACTTCAGGACATCCCGGAAGGGGAAGACATTTCCTTTTACCGGAACGGGGAATTCCTAGACCTTTGCGCCGGGAGCCATGTCGGTTACACGAAAAAGCTCAAAGCCTTCAAACTTCTCAGCATAGCGGGAGCATACCACCGAGGAGACGAAAAGAACAAGCAACTGCAAAGAATTTACGGGACTGCCTTTCCCACCAAGGATGAATTAGCTCAATACCTTGAACAATTAGAGGAAGCTAAGAAGCGAGACCACCGCCAACTCGGTCGCGAACTCGGGCTATTTCACATCGACGAAATGGTAGGGCAAGGCTTGGTCCTCTGGAAACCCAAGGGTGCTATCATTCGACAAGAGCTTGAGAGGTTCATCTCCGAAGAACTCACCAAGCAAGGCTACTCGCAAGTATACACTCCACACATCGGGAAACTAGATTTATTCCGCACTTCGGGCCATTTCCCATACTATCGAGAATCGCAATACCCGCCAATCGTTCATCGCGAATGCCTCGAAGCGCTAGCTGAAGAAGGTTGTTCCTGCTCAGAACTCTCCAACAAGCTAGATCAAGGGGAAATCGAGGGGTACCTGCTCAAACCGATGAACTGTCCGATGCATATCCGCATCTTTCGCTCCGAACAGCACTCTTACCGCGATCTCCCTGTTCGCCTCGCCGAGTTCGGTACGGTCTATCGCTGGGAGCAATCTGGCGAACTCAACGGCATGACTCGTGTTCGCGGTTTCACTCAGGACGACGCTCACCTCTTTCTCCGAGAAGATCAACTTCAGGATGAGATTCAAGGTTGTCTGGGATTGGTGAAGCTAGTTTTCTCCATTCTGGGAATGAACGATTATCGAGTTCGCGTTAGTTTGCGTGATCCCGAATCCGACAAGTACGTTGGAGATCCCGCCGCATGGGACAAGGCGGAATCCGACCTCCGTGAAGCAGTCAAGGCCATGGGCGTAGATTACGTTGAGGAACCAGGCGAGGCAGCGTTTTACGGCCCGAAGATCGACTTCATTGTCAAGGACGTCATCGGTCGTGAATGGCAACTCGGGACGGTGCAGGTAGACTACAACCTGCCCGAGCGCTTCGATCTCTCCTACGTGGGTTCCGACAACAAGGAGCATCGCCCCGTCATGATTCATAGAGCGCCGTTCGGTTCCATGGAGCGATTCTGCGGCGTTCTCATCGAGCACTTTGCTGGAAGCTTCCCGACTTGGCTTGCACCCGAGCAAGTGCGTCTGCTCCCGATGAACGACGACCTGGTTCCTCAGGCTCAAGAAATTCTAGAAAAATTCCAATCCGCCGGACTTCGAGGGAGCGTGGATAAACATGCAGCGAAGCTCGGAGCCAAGATCCGCAACGCCGAAAACGACAAGATCCCCCACATGCTGGTTCTCGGGAAACGCGAAGCTGAGGAAGGGAAAATCTCCGTCCGTTCACGAGCCAACCCCGAACTGGATGGCCCCATGACCGTAGACGAATGTCTGGCTAAACTCCTTGAGGAAGTAAAAACCAAGGCCCTTCCTAGGCCCAAAGTACAGAAAGAGAATGGCTGAGAACCGGCTCACGCCGAAACGATCACTCCTCCACATTGCCAACGCAATTGTCGCGTTTCCTATCGTGATTCTCGTGCATGTCTATCGTTTTTTCTCGCCTTTCAAAAAATATTTGCTCGGACCGACGGCAGGTTGCCGCTTTGCGCCCACCTGCTCGGCCTATACACTGGAATGCCTACGACGATTCCCTCTCCCTATGGCTCTCTGGAAAAGCATCCGTCGAATAGCCAAATGCAACCCTCTTCACTCGGGTGGTTATGACCCAGTCATCAGCGATGATGAGGATCGCCGGTCCCAAAAGAACAATTGACCCGTGCGCATCATCCCCGTCGAAAACTTTCCCTCACGCGATGAAGCGGCACTTGTCGCATTTTTGGAGCGTTGCAAAAGTGAAGCCCGAAGAAAAGATTCTCCATATTTCGGTTCCATCACGGTCGAAACTAATTTCATCGACCCACTTGCTATCCTCGAGGCGATCAGTGAGGAGGGAAAGCCCTTGTGGTACGTCGAGCGCCCATCGGAGGAATTCGCGCTATCGTGTGGAGAAGCAGTCGCATACCAAGAATTTTCGGGTCACGCTCGTTTTTCCGAGGCCCGTGGCTTCGCCGCCGAAGTATTTTCCCGAACCATTGCCACGGGCGACCTAGCGTCCGGCGGTGCCGGCCCCATGTTCGCTCTCGCCGCAACCTTTGAAGAAAACAATGACGTGAACGAGGGTCACCCCGCACCGCTCGCCGTGTTCATGCCCCGCTGGCAAGTACTTCGGAAAGGCGGTCGGCACTATGCAATTGCGAATGCAAAGATTGAACCAGACTCCAACCTTCCTCAGATGGCACAAGGCCTTTGGGCCGCGCACGC
>JACNJI010000095.1 GCA_014382645.1 Verrucomicrobiota bacterium
CACGAGTGGAATAATATCAATGGATTCGTACAAACAGTAAAGTCAAGCCAAGATGTCCTGCACGGGAGAAGCGTCCTCCACCCCGGTTAGGCGTTGCTGCAGGCCTTGGAAGGGAAAGGTAAAGCGATGGTTGTCTATACCTAGGCAATGCATGATGGTGGCGTTGAGTTCGTTGAGGTGGACGGGGTCCTCCGTTATATTGTAGCTGAAGTCGTCGGTTTCCCCGTAGGTGGTTCCCTCCTTGACGCCTCCACCGGCCATCCACATGCAGAAATTACGGGGATGGTGGTCGCGACCGTAGTTCTCTCGGGATAGCTTGCCTTGGCAATAGACGGTGCGGCCGAACTCACCGCCGAAGACGACCAAAGTGTCCTCAAGGAGACCGCGTTGCTTGAGATCCTTGACGAGGGCCGCGGTCGGTTGGTCGACGTCCATACATTGTCCCTTGATCAGCTTGGGCAAATTTCCGTGCTGGTCCCAGCCACGATGCAGAATCTGGACGGTGCGTACGCCTCGCTCGATCAAGCGTCGGGTGAGAATGGCGGAATGAGCATAGGTGCCGGGTTTCTGCACGTTGGGCCCATACATCTCCAAGGTGGCCTTGCTTTCAGTGCCCAGGTCGGTCAACTCGGGCACGCTGCTCTGCATGCGAAAGGCCATTTCGTATTGGGATATCCGGGTCTGGGTCTCGGGATCGCCGAAGCGATCGAAAGTTTTTCGGTTGAGCTTGCCGAGAGCATCCAGCATAGCCCGGCGGTCACTCGGGTCGACTCCCGGAGGGTTCTTTACGTAGAGGACGGGATCCCCGGTGCCGCGCAGAGCCACGCCATCATACTTGCTAGGGAGAAATCCGCTGCTCCACATGCGAGTGAACAAAGCTTGGGCCTGGCTGGCCTTGGGAAAGGTCGGCGTGAACACGATGAAAGCGGGCAAGTCCTGACTCTCACTGCCAAGGCCATAACTGATCCAGGAACCGAGGCTGGGTTTTCCCGGCACCTCACTGCCGGTCATGACGAAAGTGCAGGCAGGGTCGTGGTTGATGGCGTCGGTGTGGACCGACTTGATCATGGTAACGTCATCGGCGATGCCCTTCATGTGAGGTACCAGCTCGCTCATAAGGATACCTGATTTCCCACAGCGCTCAAAAGAGAACTTACTCGGTGCCACGGGGAAGCGCTGTTGACCGCTAGTCATGGTGGTGATTCGCTGGTTATTGCGAACCGAGGCGGGCAAATCCTTGTCGAAGAATTCCTGCATCTTCGGCTTGTAGTCGAAGAGATCCATCTGGGCGGGAGCCCCGTTCATGTGGAGGTAAATCAAGTTCTTCGCCTTCGGGGCAAAATGCGGAAACCCGGGAAGGGCCGGGTGCACTCCGCCGTCTACGGAGGGGTTGGTCGCGAAGGCTCGTTGGCCAAGGAGTTGGGCGAGGGCGATGCCACCGACCTTGAGACCGGCTCCCTGAAAGAAGCGGCGGCGTGTTTGCAATTGATGGTATTCGAGAGCAGCATTCATGACGGCATCAGTTCTTGTTCACCACTTCGTCCAGATTGAGGAGAAGGTTGGCCACGAGAGTCCAAGGAGCGAGATCGCGCGGGAGAATTTCCTTGTCCGCGACACTTTCCCCATAGCTGATCAGTTTTTGAGCGGACTCCAAGTCATGGGAGTAACGTTCGTGATACATGTGCAAGACATCGAGTACGATCCGTGTTTCCCCTAGCTCGGGTCGACGGGAAGTCACGGCACGCCAAGCCCACTGGATACGTTCCTCGTCCTTAACTCCGCCTTCCTTGATGATGCGCTGGGCGAGGTTGCGGGCAGCCTCCACATGCTGAATGTCGTTCATCAACTGGAGGGCCTGCAGGGGGGTGTTGCTACGGCCGCGAACGGTGCAGCTCTGTTCACGGTTGGGAGCGTCAAAACTGGCCATGAAAGGAGCCGGCGCAGTGCGCTTTAGGAAAGTATAGAGACTGCGGCGATAGAGGTCGTCGCCCTTGCCCTGCTTGTAGTATCGGGTGTTACTGGACCCGAATCCGACTGGTTCCCAGATATTGGGAGGTTGATAAGGCAAGACCCCTTTGCCGCCAATGGTCGGCACGAGCAATCCGCTGAGACTCAAAGCTTGGTCACGAATAATTTCGGCGTCCAACCGATGGCGCGTACCGCGAGCGAGGAGTCGGTTGTCGGGATCCTTTTCGAGCAAGTCGGATGTAACCTTGGAGCTTTGCCGATAGGCGTGACTGGTCAGGATGCGCTTCACGAAACGCTGCAGGTTCCAGTCGTCCTCGATGAAGCGCAAGGCGAGCCAGTCGAGGAGTTCGGGGTGACTGGGCAATTCGCCCTGGGTGCCGAAGTCGGCGCTGGTGCGAACCAGTCCCGTGCCGAAGAATTGTTGCCAAATGCGATTGACCGCCACCCGGGCAGTCAGGGGATGATCATCGCGCACCAGCCAGTTGGCGAGGTCAAGACGGTTGTAATCTCGATCCTTGGGCTTCGCGGGCAGGGCAGGTAGAAAAGCGGGTACCGCGCGCAAAACCTTTTCTCCCGGATTGTCGTACTGGCCGCGTATCATGACGTAGCTTTGCCTGGCCTTCGGCAAATCGGCCATGACGAAGGTGATGGCTGTGTTCTTGTTGACCTCGGCCTTCTTTCTCTCGAGGGCTTCTTTCTCCCGGGCCAAGGGTCCGAGCGTCTCGCCGGCCCCCGTGTAGACGTTGGCCAACCAATGATTACGCAACAAGTCATCTTGCGACTTCGTCCACTTGGCGGGGGCTTTCCCCTTGAAACGCTTGCGCAGGTCATCCGTAAGTTCCTTGTTGCGGGCTCCCTCCCCCTGACCTTTCCATGCCTTCCATGAAAAGGTCGGGTCCTTGGCCGGATCGGTGGTGGAAGCGATGCCGAAGTGATCCCAGACCATCTTACCGGAAAACTGCGTGAAGGCATAACCCGTCACCTTGTGACCGGGCTGGAGGCCCACCTTGGCGGCGGGAAACTCGAGGCGCACCCACTTGCCTTTCTCGGGCAACGGTCCCATGTCCACCCGCTCGTGGGTATTCACCTTGCCCCAACCGATCTTCTCGTGAGCCCCCCAAACAGCGCGGTGCTTCCATCCGCCGACGAAGAATTGCACCATCACGGCCTCTGGTGGGTTATCCGGATCCAAGTAGCAATGAACGAAGAATTTTCCGCCCCGTGGTATAGCCAAGGGGGCTCCTTCCGAGAACACGTCCTGACCCGTTGCACTCTTAGCCGTGCGCGTGATGGCCCGCTTGCCGCTGAAGACCGGGCCCTGCTCCTTGGTGACGAATTCAAGCGGCGGACCGTTGACCTGAAGCTTGCCCTTTGGAAAGCCATCCTCGAACCACAAGGTTTCCTTGCGTTTGGGCTTTGGCAAAGGATCGAGCGAAGCAGGATCGACATACTTGATCTTGGTAACCTCGGTAGCAACCCGCTGGTTCACCTTGACGATTTCGGCATTGAGTTCGGCGAGACGTTTGTCGTCGCCGGGCCGAGGAACACGCAGAATGGGCGGGGTGTCTTTCTTGTTGCCGTCCATGGCGGGATCGGCAGCGCTGGGAAAGAACGAATAGAGGGAATAATACTCCTTGGTGGGAAGCGGATCGAACTTTTGGTCGTGGCCGACGGCGCATCCCGCAGTCAACCCCATCCAGACCCCCACCGCCGGCCAAGTGCGGTCGCCGGCCGACCGGGAAACACCATCCCCCTTTGTCCC
>JACNJI010000130.1 GCA_014382645.1 Verrucomicrobiota bacterium
GTCGAATGCGTATTGCGCAGATTCATCACCTGGCCAAGCGTTGGCCTCAGGCTCTTGCCAGCGCGGGACCATTGCTGGCCCAGAAGCCCGAAGGCCGGTTCTTCGCCCAGTTGTCGTTTGTCGCTGGTGATTGCCATTTCCGTCAAGAAAAGTGGGAGTCTTCGGTCAAGCCGCTTGAAGATTTCGTCGCTCAACGCGTTGAGGTTAAAGATAATAAGAAGCCGAAGGTTACAATGGGGCCCAATCTCGATACCGCGCTCATTCAGTTGGCTGTGGCGTATGACCGTTTGGGGAAAAGGGACTTGGCTCTTGGACACTTGCTCACCTTGGTCGATTACTATCCTGATATTACTCCCCATATGCCCCTCGCTCTTTCCGAACAAGGTCGGCTCTCCTTCCACACGGGTGATTTGAGCCGAGCCCGAACCGCCTTGGAGCGATTCCTCAAGGAGGACAAGGAAAATACGGCGCCTTTTAATACAACAGCTCCCGAGCTGCGTACGCGCGTAAATTATTATTTGGGATGGGTGGATGCGATTGAGAAGAAGTATGAAGAAGCGTCCGAGCATTTCTCCAAAGTTCCGCACAACGACACGCTCGGTTCCGACGCCGCTTTGCAACATGGAATATCCCTAATAAACGCCGAGAATTTCGAAGTGGCTAACAAGCACTTTCCCAAAATGCTCCAACAGTTCAAGGAGCATGAGAAGTTGTCTCTGGTCGTCTACTATTCGGGGCTGTCTGCAGCTAAGCTTAAAGACTGGGGAAATGCATCCACTTATTTCAAGCGCGTAACCGAGGAATATCCGAAATCGGAGTTTGCCGACCAAGCTCTCTACGAATGGGCATGGGCCGAGCGGTCCCGAAAACGAAACAAGGAAGCCACCGAGCTCTATGAGAAATTGCTCGCAACACACCCGAAGAGCCCGCTGGCAGTCAAGGTTCAGAGCGAAATGGCAGAGCTCAACATTGATGTCGGGGCCCAGGAAAAAGTCATCGCTGAACTGACGGCTACCTTGAAGACTGTCGAGGATGAAGCGCTTAAGGAATCCATACGTATTCAATTGGCCAGTGCTCACTTTAAGAAAAAGGATCACGAGCTCGCGGCCAAAATGTTCGAACAACTTCTGGTAGACTACCCGAAATCAAAATTGCGCGCCTCCATGCTGTTTCAGGCCGGAGAGTCGCGATTCATTATTAAGGAGACTGTGCCGGCTCGGGACCATTTCGCCGCCGCGGCCAAGATTTCCGGGCTGGATCCCATCTTGGCCGAGACTGTGACCATGCGTCTTGGCGAAACTCAGGCTCTCACCGGCGAGCACAAGCAAGCCGTTAAGACCTATCGGGAGTTCCTGCGTCGCTTCGGTGAAAGCAAGTGGTTGCGCAATGCCCAATTCGGACTAGGTTATGCACTGGAGAACAGCGACAAACATCAGGAAGCCATCGTCGAGTATGGCAAACTCTTTCTCGCCCCCAAGCGGGATGATTTATGGACCGTGAGAGGTCGATTCCAAACCGGTGAATGTCACTTCAATATGCAACAGTACGAGCGGGCAGTCGCCGAATTCGTCAACATCGAGATCAATTTCAAGAAATACCCTAGTTGGAGGGCCAAGTCCGTGCTGGAAATAGGTCGTGTCCTTCTGGCCCAGAAGAAACGCGAAGATGCCGTGCAGCGCTTCAAGGAGGTAATTACTCGCTATGGCAAGGAAAAGGCGGCTGTCGTCGCCCGCCAATACCTAGACCAGCTCCGTTCCGGCTAAAGAAACTTTCCAATCCAAATACCATGAAAATCAATAACTGCAATCCAATGTCATCAATAAGTGGGTGCTATGCCCTATCTCTCGGGGCCATGATCTTCCTTGTCTTCTCCTCCTTGGCTATGGCCGCGGAGGTCGGTGCTGGAGCAAGTGGCGAGAACGACACCATGTTCGCCTTGGTCAAGAAGGGTGGGCCGGTGATGATTCCTCTGGCAATAGCGTCAATCCTCGCGGTGGCTCTTGGTATCGAGCGTTTTATTTCCTTAAAGAAAGATCGAGTATTGCCGGAAGGATTTCTTAGCGGTTTCGGCGATGCATGGAATGCCGACCCGAGCGGCAAGGCAGCCGAAGACTTCTGCGACGAATCGGGAGGAGCCGCCGGTCATGTCTTTAAGGCCGGAGTTCAGTGGCGAAACGAGGGTCATGAGGCCATCGGCAAAGCTATCGAAGACGCCGGCAGTCGTGAGGCCGAAAAGATGAAACGAAGCGTGCGACCGCTTTCTGTTATAGCCGGGGTCTGTCCTCTTCTTGGTTTGCTGGGTACCGTTTACGGCATGATAGACGCCTTCCAGAAAACCGCGTCCAGCGGTGGCGCGGCCAAGACAGCCGATTTGGCGAACGGCATTTATCAGGCGCTCGTCAGTACCGCAGCCGGACTTACTATCGCCATTCCCGTTCTGTTGCTCTTTCAGTGGTTGGCGACTCGAGCTGATCGCGCGATTGATCATATCGACGAGGCAGGCACTGAATTTATCGTCACTCACGCTCTTGCTACAGGAAAGGCGGTGGCCAAGAAACCTGCTGCCAAGAAAACGGCGCGGAAAACTGCCGCGGAGAAGTCAACCGAGCCAACTTCCGACGAATCATGAACTGTCGGCGCAACAGTTCTTCCTCGGACGGGGAAATCATCAACATATCCAGCATGCTGGACGTGATGTTCATACTCATCATTTTCTTCCTCGTCACCACCACCTTCAAGGAAGAGGAAATCGATCACATGGTGAACTTGCCGGTCGATGCGAGGAATCAATCCTTGACTCAGTCCACGGGCAATCTGGCCAAGATTAACATTAGGAAAAGCGGCGCCTACGTCCTAATGGGCAAACAGGTGACGGAAGAGCAAATCGAGGTTTGGATGGATGCCGAGGTCAAAAAGAAACCTGATCTGAAGGTGCTTATCCGTAGCGATCAGGACGCCAAACACCTTTATCTGGCAAATGTAATGTCAATTTGCCGGTCCGTTGGAGTGCCGAAAGCCAATATCGCCGTTAAAACGGAAAAGTAAAACAATCCGAAATGCCTGAGGCAAAAATAGACGGCGACCAAGTCGAGGAGGAGGCCAAGCCTTTCCTCGGTTTGACCCGCCGGCGACGTTACAAGATTTACGCGTGGGGAGCGCTCGCCATCGTGCTCGCGGCTGCGATCTGGAGTTTGTCTTACTTGGAACCCTGGCGTTGGCATAAGTACACCGACAGTATTGCCGTAGAAAAAGTAGCAAGGGACGTGGAGCCCGGTTACGTGCTCTGGGAAAAGGCAGAATCTGTTAGCGAAGTAAACGCTTCGGGCGATTACATAGACCAGACGGTGATCTCGTCAGATGGTTCTCGCATGGTCTATGCCAGCGACGTCGACGGCAATAACTCGAACCTTTTCCTTCGCCTCTGGGACGGTAACAACTGGGGTGAATCCCGCCCGATGCGAGCTCTTAACAGTAAATTTCACGAAACGTCGCCTGCGCTTAGCGGCGATGGTAACTTGCTTGCCTTCACCAGCGACCGACCGGGAGGGCAGGGCGGTAAAGACATCTGGATCTCAGAGTGGGATGGAGTCGAATATGCATGGCCGTTGCCCCTTACGACGAGGGTAAATACACCTTTCGACGAAATCGATCCGGCCATCACCCCCGAGGGCTTTACCGAATTCTTTGCCTCGAACCGGCCCCCTCCAGCTACCGC
>JACNJI010000094.1 GCA_014382645.1 Verrucomicrobiota bacterium
TCGTACGGCATGCAAGGTTTCCTGCCTGCTGCCGTAGTTGAGGGCAAGAGTGAGGTTCCATGCATCGTTGTTCTTCGTCTTTTCGACTGCTTCCTTGACTATGTTTTGAGCATATTCGGGGAGACCTGAAACGTCTCCAATGGTTCGTAGCCTCACTCCGTCCTTTACCATGTCGCGCATTTCTTTTTTGAGAAATTCCCGTAACAGTCGCATCAAGCCAGTTACTTCGTCGGGTGGGCGATTCTGGTTTTCCACGCTAAAGGCGTACAAAGTCAAATAAGGCACGCCTGCCTCTTTGGCCGCATCCACTACGCGCCTAACGTTTTCGACTCCTTTGTGATGACCGAATAAGCGAGGCTTGCCTTGGTCTCGAGCCCATCGACCGTTTCCATCCATGATGATGGCGACGTGTCGAGGGACTTTTCCCCGAGAATCTTCTTCGATGGGAGGCATGACAATTGATTGGAAATAGTATCACAACGCCTAATCACCTTATTGACAACGAGGAAAGGTTTTCCCAAATTACCTGTGATGAGCGAACCTTTGACAGAAAGCGAAATAGAGTCCCGATTGATCAATCTCCAAGATTGGCGTCTCAAAGAAGACCATCTCAAGAAATCCTTTGCTTTTAGCAATTTTCGGGATGCTATGGCCTTCATTGTTCGCCTTTCCTATGAGGCGGAGCAACAAGATCATCACCCCGAGATTTTCAATTGCTACAATCGTGTCGAGATCGCCCTCAGCACCCATGATGCTGGCGGCAAGGTCACCGAAAAGGACTTTGCTCTAGCCACTGCCATTGATGCGGTGGCCTGAAACACCAAGCATCTTACTACTTTTTCTTGGGCTTCGGGCGTTTGGGTTTCCCGACTGGACGGGTGTCCTCGGGTACCTTGTAGAGTTCGCGAAGGCGATCCAGTTCCGTTTTGAGTTCCTTGGTAAGGGCGGCGTATTTGGGTTGTCCGTAGACGCTCTTTAGTTCGTTGGGATCTTGTTCAAGGTCGTACATTTCCCATGCGTCCAAGTTGTAGAAATAGATGAGCTTGTGCTTGTCGGTACGAACGCCGTAGTGGCGGCGTACGCTGTGAGCTCCCGGGAACTCGTAATAATGGTAATAGAGGGACTTTCGCCAGTCGGATGGTCTTTCCCCTTTCAGGAGGGGGACGAAGGACGCTCCCTGCATGTCCTCGGGAATCTTGACGCCGCACAAGTCCAGAGCGGTTTCGGCATAATCGAGGTTTTGCACCAAGTCGTAGTTCTTGCTTCCGGGCTTGATCACCTTGGGCCAACGCACGAGAAGTGGCGTACGGAAGGATTCCTCGTACATCCAGCGCTTGTCGTACCAACCATGCTCGCCAAGATACCAACCTTGGTCGGATGAATAAATGATGACCGTGTTCTCGGCGAGACCACTTTTATCGAGGTAGTCGAGGAGTCGTCCGACGTTTTCATCCACCGAGTCGATGCATCGCAGGTAGTCCTTCACGTAGCGTTGGTATTTCCACTTGAAGAGGGCTTCGCCTTCCAGTTTCGCTTCTGCAAACGCCTTGTTCTTGGGCCCGTAAGCAGCGTCCCACTTTGCCTTTTGTTCGGGCGTGAGGTTTCCCGGGGTTCGAAGCTTTAGATCGTTCGACGAGAGATGGTTCCGGATCGTCATTGCCTGCGTGGAGGCGGCGGATGATCGCGTCTTGTAATCATCACGAAGTGTTTCGGGTTCGGTGATTTCGACCCCGTCGTATTTGTTTAGGTGTTTTGGGCCGGGTTGCCAGTTTCTGTGAGGTGCCTTGTGTTGGCTCATTATGAAGAAGGGTTTGTCCTTGTCCCTGCTGTTCTTCAGCCATTCGAGGGTTAGGTCGGTGATGATGTCCGTTGTATATCCGGTGATTTTCTTTACACCGTCGGCGGTGTTCATTTCGGGGTTGTAGTAGGGACCCTGTCCTTGCAGCACTTGCCAGAAATCGAAACCGGTTGGATTGCTCTTGAGGTGCCATTTCCCGATCATCGCGGTCTGGTATCCACCTTTTTGAAGCAGCTTCGGAAAGGTTTGCTGTCCCCCGTCGAAACGCATGCCATTTGTCAATTGACCGTTGAGGTGGCTGTGCTTGCCAGTAAGGATTACGGCTCGGCTAGGGGCGCAGATGGAATTGGTGACGAAGGCGCGATGGAAGATCATGCCCTCATTGGCGATTCGGTCGATATTCGGAGTCCTGTTCCTGTTGGATCCGTAGGCGGATATGGCTTGGTAGGCGTGATCATCGGCAAAGAGAAACAATACGTTGGGTCTTTGCTGCTTGACGCCTTTAAGACCTAGTGGGCCCAATGCGGTAAAAACGGTGAGGAGAAAGTATGATAGAAGTTTCATTGGGTTTTAGGGTGTAGTTGCTCAGCGTTAAAGCAATATGTAAAATTGAAAGTTGGGAATTGAACAATCTTCATGTTTGGCAAAAATGCTCATTCCGTAATGATTGATTTTTCCGACAAAAGTTATCGCTTTTTCGAGCCTAGCCCTAATCGGTTTGTGGAAGCTTTTCTTCACTGGGTGAACCGCAAGATTTATTTGGGAGGGTCTTCGCATCTTATCGAAGAAGTCGTTGTCATAAATCCGGAGGTGGTAGGGGAAGCAAGAAAACATGTGGGCAATCGTCTACTTTTTCTTCCCAACCATCCGACCCACAGTGATCCGCCAATCATGATAGAGGTTTTCAGGCAACTTGGTTTGCCCGTTTCCTTCATGGCTGCCTATGACATTTTCCTTCAGAGCAAACTTAACGCCTGGTGTATGCAGAGAACGGGATGCTTCTCGGTGGATCGAGAAGGAAGTGACCGCAAATCGATGAAGGAGGCGCTTCGCATATTGAAGGAAGGTGAGCGTGGGTTGATCATTTTCCCTGAGGGCAATGTTTACCTCACGAACGATAGGGTGACTCCCTTTCTCGATGGTCCCGCCTTCATCGGCATGAAGGCACAGCAGCACTTGGGGGTCGATCACCCCGTTTTTGCTATTCCCGTAAGCTTGAGGGTTACTCACTTATCCAATGCTGCGGGTGAAGTTGTGGATTTGTTTCGTCGATTGGCTCTCGAGGTGGACGAAGAATATCTCGAGTCGGCCGATCATGTAGCTGAGGTCAAGCGTCTCGGTTGGTTCGCACTGAAAAAGGTGATGAGCGGTTTGGCCAAGCCTTTGGACGGTGATGTCGGAGACGACTTGGCTAGTGAGCTTAGGAACATTGCTGCAAATTTGATGGAAAAGCTTGAATCCGAGCTTGAATTGTCCGCCAAGGAAGGGGAAGACTTGGTCGATCGCATCCGGGCAATTCGTCGCAGGATTCACGCCCTTCGGATCGCGGACAAGCCGACCTTGGCCGACTTCAAGGCTCGAACCTTGGCTGCCGAGGCCATGCTGGCCTTTCGCCTGCTTAGCTATCCGGGTACTTACCTTGAGGAAAACCCAACCCTCGACCGTATGGGTGAAACGATACAGAAAGTGCTGGAGGATCTCCGATCTGCCATCCTTCCACCTTACGCAGGTCGTAGGGCTCTGGTCCGTTTTGGCGAACCCACTGATCTTGCTGCTTAATCCTCTAACGGCAATGTCCGCATCCAAGTCGCTGATCTCTCCACAAGGTACTAAATATCCTTTCATTAGGGACTCTAGCTCCTCAACGCCTATAACATGTTCAGCTTCGACGAGACATGCCAATTGCGGTTGTGGTG
>JACNJI010000346.1 GCA_014382645.1 Verrucomicrobiota bacterium
GTTTCGGGCGCGGGCGTGATTTACAAAGGCAAAGACTTCCGCAACGCTACTTTGCACGCCTTGCCTTATCTCAATCCCGATCCCGACTTGTTGAAGAAAGACGAAAAGAACGATTACCAAAGAATTCCTGTGTTAGAGAAGGTTTCGCCGCTTCTGGAGATTGCCCGGAGCGATTTCCCCGAACTGTATCGAGAATGGAAGGTCGTGTCTTTTCTTCGACCCGATGCCGATGAATCCGATCCCGGAGCCCATATCCTGATTGAATCCAAGGGAGTCAAGGAGATGCGTTTCGCACCTCGAGATTATCGGGCCCAACTTCGTCGTCTCAAATACCTTCTTCTGGAACCCGGTTTTCAAAATAACAAAAGCATCGATTCTATCGACCTGTCTCACGGTCGCTCGGTCTTCGCTCGTTTATGAACCTCTGACATTTGTCCTGAAACTGGCCCAAGCCATTAAATAAACCTAAATTCGCCCATGAGCAAGATTCTCGGAGCCGTAGAAATTGGAACCCATAAGGCCAAGGCGATGGTTGGCGTACTTTCTCCTGCCGGCGATCTCAAAATCGTCGCTGCTGCAAGCGTCAGGAACGAGGGCGTGCGCAAAGGCGAAATCGTCGATTACCGGAAGGCTGCCTCTGCCGTCCATGCCGCGATTGAGGAAGCCGAGAAGGCCGCGGGTGCAAAAATCGACGAGGTTTACCTTGCCCAGACCGGGTCGCATTTAAGGGGGACTCAACTTCGAGGCAGCTCTTCCACCGCCGCTTCCGACAATCGGGTGGAGTTTTCCGATGTCGAGCGCGCATCGGAGGAGGCCAAACGCAAGCAACCCGAGGAAGGTCGCTGTTTCGTCCACCACGTGCGTTCTCCCATTTTGCTCGACGATCGGATCGTCGAAGATCCCATAGGCATGTGCGGCTCGTCCATCGGGATCGGATACTGGGCCATCGAAGGCGACAACAATACCATCAAGGAAGCCGTTAACATCATTGACGGTTACGGCCGCCTCCCAATTTCCGATCTTTTTGTTTCGTCCATTGCCTCGGGGGCCATCGTGGCGGGGGCCGACCTTCAGCAGTCGGGCGTACTCGTCGTGGACATTGGGGCCGGAGTCACCGATTATGTTCTGTATCGGCACGGTCACATTGCGGCTACGGGGGTAGTGTGCGTGGGCGGAGATCACATAAGCGGAGATTTGAGCATGGGCCTTCGCATCCTCGAGCCTTATGCCGAAGATATCAAGATCGAGCACGGTAAGGCCATGGTTGATGAGTCCGATGCCGAAGAGGATGTGTGGCTCATCGGCAACAAGACGATCGGCGACCGCACCGTCTCACGGAAATCCATTTGCCAAGTCATCAACGCGAGGGTGGTCGAGCTTTTCGAAATCATCGGCAAGGAAATCGGCCCCTTGCTGGATCCCGACATGGTCGCCTCTGGTGTTTTGCTGACCGGCGGCGGGTCACTTCTTCCGGGAATTGACCGTGTGGCGGAAAATGTCTTGGGGCTTCGCACCGAAAAAGCCTCGTTCCCCTCCGGAATCGAGGGCGACCTCGCCCATCCCGGAAATGCCACAGTGCTGGGCCTCCTGCACTACGGGCTCAAGGACAGCGCAGTCCCTGCCGAAGGCAACGGATCGGACGGCTTGTTCCAAAAACTCGTTCACCTCGTCGGAATGAATTGATGTGTCCAACTTCATCGAAATCCAATCTTCACAGACTCTTTTGAAACGGTAAGCAATAGATAAAACCAACTACCCATCACTCCCATGTCACAGCAAACCATGTTCTCGTCCGGTTCCTTTCAATCCGATTCCAACTCCTCTGTGCGAGCCAAGATATTCGGTATTGGCGGGGCGGGGGTTAGCTTGGTGGATGGTCTTTGCCTCGATGGGTTTGACGCTGTACACACCATCGCGATCGACGTCGACGCCGACGTCCTTTCCGATTGCATTGCCTCCGAAAAGCTTCCTATTGGCCGACGTCTTACTCGCGGCATGGGCACGGGCGGTGAAGTTTCCCTCGGTCGAAAGGCCGTGGAGGAGGACCGCGATCTCATTCGCAAGAATCTCGATGGTGTGGATCTGGTATTTCTTCTCGCCGGCCTTGGTGGTGGAACCGGAGGTGGGGCCGCTCCCGCCATCGCCAAGCTCGCTCGTGAGTCCGGTGCCCTCGTGTTCGCCTTCACTCCCTTGCCCTTTAGCTGGGAAAAGCAGCGGCACCAAATGGCGGCCGACGCCTTGGCCGAGCTTCGCAAGTTCGCCAATGCCGTAATTCCTCTTCCCAACGACTCCCTCATTCAGATCGGTGGGGCAGACGCCACCGCACTCGAATGTTTCGCCCAAGCGGGCATGAACGTAAGTCGCGGCATCTCCGCCATTTGCTCCCTCGTTTTTCGCAAGGGCATGATCGACGTCGATTTCGCGCACCTTCGCAAGGCCTTCACCCTCCGATCCGGTCGCACCCTCTTCGGCTATGGGGAAGGGCAGGGTCCGGATGCCATCAGGCACGCCCTCCGGGATCTCTTGCTTTGCCCCATGCTGCATTTGCCCGATGTCTCACGCGCTGCAGACGTTCTCCTCATCACCGTCAACGGTGGTCCCGATATGAACATGACCGCCCTTCAGCAAGTGGCCGGCAGCATACGCGAGGAATTCAGGGCGGGCGAACACGTCGTGTTCGGCGCCCACGTCGACGAGAACATGGGCGATCGCGTGGAAATCTGCGTGCTCGGAGCCACCGACCTCGAGGCCGGCATACCTACCGCCGACGTCGCCCCCACCGCCGATCCCGGCCTTACCACTTCTCCCAAGGCCATGTCACCCAAACCCGTTTCCCGCGCCCATGCATCCAAGCTCAAACGTGAAACCGCCGCAGCCAAGAAAAAGGCAAAAAAACAAAAGACCCTTGCCCACGCACCCGACGACCAAGAATTCTTCGACTTTATGCAGACCGAGAACCAGCGCGGAATCTTCGGCGACCAAGGAAAGCGAAACCTGTACGATGGCGAAGACCTCGATGTCCCCACTTACCTCCGAAAAGGCATAAAGATCGAAGTCTAGTCCGGTCCGCGGGATGGGTTTCCCTCTATCCCTGTTTTCATTTGCATCGGGACTTTTCGCCAATGTCCGGTCGCGCTTTCTTATGTCTATTTCAAGAGCTATAATTGACTTGAAGTCATAGTATGCAATGTATTTGATTATTTAAGTAATATCATTAGGTTAGGTTAATTCCTCTCCCATGCGTTCCTTATCCTTTTTGTTTAACCCATCCCGACTTGCCGCAGGCTTGTCGCTTTTTCTCGCGACTGGGGCCGTTTCCCTCTACCCGCACCAAGCTAGTTTCTTTCTGGGGTTCAGCCTGAAAACCCTTTCTTCTGAAGCATAATGGCAATAAGAATGGCAATAAGTTCCAGGATGTTCGTAGACGTTCATGTATGTATGGAGGGGTTTCTTTATCCTTATGCGGTTGCTTTATTTACCTTGTGTACCTTTTGTAATTTACTGAGATTGTAAATCTCACCTTTCTTTCCATATCCCTTACCGCAAAACCCACAACTCCTTCAGTTATGAAATCGCCTCCCGTTCGCTTCCTTCCGCTCCTCGCGGTTTGGGCTGCCGGGCTGATGGCGGCTAGTGGGTCTTATGCCAACCTCGCCGACCACAGCCTCTTCCTGAAGTCCGACGGCAGCCTCCACGCCATGGGCC
>JACNJI010000092.1 GCA_014382645.1 Verrucomicrobiota bacterium
GGGGTGCAGGGAGGGGGGGAGGGGGAGTGGGGAAGGTCACGGGCCGGCGGAGGATAGCTCATCGGCATGGAGATTACTCCTCACCTTCTTCCTCTTCTTCGGGGTCCTTGGCAAGAAACTCCTTGGCTTCCTCCAGAGTCTCGCAAATACCCCACTCTTCGGCTCCGTCGAGGTTGTTCCACATTTCCACTTCTTCTCCCACGGCTACGATGACGCAGCGCATGGGTAGTTTGAGCTCTTCTATTTTTTCTGCGAATTCGCCTACGACTTCGACTGCCTCTTCGCCGACTTCTTCCAGTTCGGATACGTCGATTACCATCTTTTGTATGCCCGCGTTTATGGTTCCTCGAATTCTGGTGTCTAGATTTTCCTTGATATCGTTGATGATGAAGTCCGAAAGCACTATCGGGAGCTTGAAGAAAAGAAAGTCGTCGATCTGCTTGAAGTAGCGAGCGGAGGAGTCAAGCTGCATGACCTCATATAGAGTCGCCTCAGTTTTGTTCCGATCAAAAGGCTTGGTCAAGCAATCGGCGAACCCGGAGTCGATTGCCTTGGTTTGAGCGGCTTCGTCCCCTTTGACGATCATGCCTATTATGGGCGTGTTCATCACATTACTGTTTGTCTTTAGTTTTCTACGAAGATCGATTGCACTGTCGTCAGGCAATGCCATGCTGATTATAATGGCGGTGAAGGAAGACCGTTCGCAAATACGAAGGGCTTCTGCTTCACTTCCGGTGCCTTGTACGGTCCATTCGTTCCGTTCGGCGATTTCCGAAAGCTGATCAATGATCGCCGGCTGGTCGTCTACTACAAGAAGGGACACTCCCGTTACACTGGCTTCTGACTGTTCCGTCTTATCTGCGGGCAGTCCGGTTGCGACTAAGCGATTCATCCGGAATAGTCTCCGTCCGAGCGTGCGGATTAGCTTGATCGATACCTTTGGATTCTTTGTTACGATATCGGCGATGCTTTCCTCCACATGCCGAACCTTGGCGGGCGTCTTGGCTCGAATTGTCGCATCCCTCTTCATCGACAGAATTTCGCTCAATTCGCCGAATATGGATCCAACGGTGTCTATTTCCGTGAGAGTCCGTCCATCCCGCACGACTTCTAGCGTACCGCTTTCAAGGATACAGAATCCCTTGCCCAGTTCCCCTTCAGGGAGAACTACGTCCCCTGCTTCGTATTCGACTGCTCTAATCATGATGCTTGTTCGGCTGCGGTTTTTAACTACTAGGTCGGGAGTCGGGCCTTACTGGCCTCAAATGAATTCGTTGAAAAGGTTTTCCAGCATTTCCTGCCTTCCGGAGGAAGGTGGCGTGGGTTCGTTTGAGAGTGCGTGGGCTTCAAGCTCGGTCAAATTGGCTTCGCCTCGTTCTATCTTGGCGCCTACGCCTACGTCCCAACCACCGTAACGTTTGGCGACAAACTCTTTCATGCGACCGTCGGCCCTTATTGCCGCAGCGGATTTCAGCCCTCGGGCGAAGGTGTCCATGCCTCCGACGTGGGCGTAAAAGAGGTCGATAGGTTCGTGAGATTCGCGTCGGCGTTTTGCATCGAAGTTCAATCCGCCCGTCGTAAAGCCTCCCATGTCGAGAAGTACGAGCATGATTCTGGTCGCGTCGTAGATGTTGGTGGGGAACTGATCGGTGTCCCAACCCAAAAGCTCATCGCCCGCGTTCGCATCGATCGAGCCCAGCGCTCCTGCGGTTGAGGCCACCTTGAGGTCGTGCTCCACGGTATGGCCGGCAAGGATGGCGTGATTGGTTTCAATGTTGAGCTTGAAGTGGTCGAGCAAGTCGTACTCCCTCAGGAAATTGAGGCAGGCGGCTGCATCGGAATCGTACTGGTGCTTGGTTGGTTCCTTGGGTTTGGGCTCAATGTAGAACTGTCCCTCAAATCCTATCTCCTTTTTGTAATCGACTGCCATGTGTAAGAAGCGGCCTAGGTTGTCCAATTCCCGTTTGAGGTCGGTATTAATCAAGGAGGAGTAACCTTCTCGGCCGCCCCAAAATGTGTAGCCTTCTCCCCCAAGCCGGTGAGTGACCTCAATGGCTTTCTTAACTTGAGCACCCGCGTAGGCGAACACCTCGGGGCATGGAGAGGTTGCGGCACCCATGGCATAGCGAGGGTGTACGAAGAGGCACGCCGTGCCCCAAAGCAGTTTCTTCCCTGTTTTTTGCTGCAAGCCTTCAAGCTCGTCCACCACGGCATCGAGAGCGGAGTTGGATTCGGAAAGTGTGCTCAGCTCAGGCGCTATGTCTCTATCGTGAAAGCAGTAGTAATCAATGCCGGTCTTCTCCATGAACTCGAAGAAGACATGGGTTCTCTTCTGCGCGTTCTCCACTGAATCGCTACCGTCGTCCCAAGGCATTTGAGCTGTTCCGGGGCCAAAGGGGTCGCCCAAGGGGTTTCGCATGCAGTGCCAATAGGCTGCTCCGAAACGAAAGTGTTCTCGCATCGACTTGCCCTCCACTAGCTCGTCGCCATTATAGTGTTTGAAGGCTAGCGGGTTTTTCGACTCGGTGCCTTCGTATTTGATTGGGGAGACTTCGGGGAAGAACTCTGACATTTCTTGTGCGTTGAGGTTTATATTGTGAATGTTTTTGGAAACACTTTAATTGAGCAAACGATTGCGATATCCATCGATTTTAAAGGTTCCTAATTTTTTTCCCGCCGGTCGATTCTGTCAAGGGGTAAAAGTCTCGTGCGAAACGAAGATTTCCTACCTTTTCACAGCTAATATCTTGACCTTTAGATTTCCGATCGGTTCGGCGATTGAAAAAGCGATACCGGACAAAGACTCGTCTTTCAAGGAAGAGGTGGCCAAGGCGATGCGGGTTGGGGCGCATTCGGATTCGCCCATTGCTGCGTCAAAATCCACCCACTTTCCGCGTATGTGAAACTGTGTCCACATGTGAAAGCCCATTATGTGCTTACGCCCTTCGTATCTCGGCAAGTAGACGAGACCTGCCGCCACCCTGCTTGGTAGCCCCGAGCACCTCCCCAAGGCCGCCAACAGTACCGCATGCTCGCTGCAGTCGCCCTCCCGAGTGCGAGCCACCTCGCTGGCTGTGGCGAATCCCACATCGAGATTTTTCGTCGTTATATAGTGGGTCACGAAACTCCTCAGGTTGCTTGCCATCTGAACCGGATTTTTTGCTCCGCGAGACGCTGCTCGCGCCAAGGCCCTGATTCCAGGATCGTTCGCATCGATCATTACGTTCGGCAGGCGGTACTCGGGGTCGACTTGTCCTGGGTTCCCCTTGCCATTGAGGACTTCGTCGAGCTTTATTCGCTCCACTTGTACTCGAATCGCTCCATTCTCCTGCCTTTTGGCTTTCTGGAAATCTCCGTCCTCAGGCACAGCCTGTAGGCTTCCTTCCTTTTTTTGGCTTAGCTCGTAGGTGACGGATTTCGCGTCGGGAGGAATTTTCCCTTCAAGTTTGATTAAGCTCTTGTCGAAAAACTCGGCGGAGACGAAATCCTTCATTGCTTTTCCGCTGGTCGTTTTCACCATTTCTATGGGGAAACCACCCAGATGCATCGTTGTCTTCAGCGCCATGCCGTGTTCGTTCACCCAACTAAGCGTCTTGATTTTGCCCGCATGGGAATGAAGCACCGTTGCAATTTTTGGCACTACAGTTGGCCCGGCATGCAGTTCGATCGTTCCCT
>JACNJI010000091.1 GCA_014382645.1 Verrucomicrobiota bacterium
TCCCGGAGGGCGGAGAAATAGCATGCCCGCCTTTGCCATGCGTTCCCAGAACGGCCGAAAATCAGAATCGGAGCAATTCACGTTGTGACAGTTAGGCAGGAGTTTCATCACCTTGGCTCCTCCCTCGATACACTTCTCCAATTCCTCCATCGCGTCGGGTCGACCGGGGTGAATGGAACAGGCCGGAATGAACTCCTCGTGCTTAGCGGCAAGTTCCAATACGCGTTCATTGGGTACGTAAAAGTTCGCTTTGTCCTCTAGAACATGTCCATCGTCAGACCGAGGCATATCCATCGCAAGCAAGACCGCAGCATCGATCGAGGAAGCTTTTACCAGTGACAACAGTTTAGCGACATAAGCCTCGTCCAACCCACCCCGCAGGACCGAGGAAGGCAACCCCGTAGTGCGAAGCAAATAACGCGCTGCAAGAGAACGGAACAGGTTGGATGCGCGGAACCTACAACCGCTACCTGAGGAACCATCCCCGACAAGGTGTACGTGACAATCAATTCTTCTCATGGAAAGCAAAACTATCGCGCTTGAAATGCATTCCGAAAAGCCTTTTCGCAGCTATTTCAAAATAACGAACCACATAACGCCAGTAAAACCATTTGAATAAGTCGTCGATCCGAAACGATCGCCCACTGCTTATTCCTACAAGTCGAACTGTAGGCTTGCGGTAAGTAAGTTGCTTCGAAGCTGCTCGTAATGATCACTAGCTGCCGTGAGGAAGTAGCGATAATCAAAATTCATCGATAGGGTTTTGTTGAAACGTGTACCGATTCCTAAAAGGAAGTCATAGCAAAAACTACCGTCACGATACGAGTTACTTCCGTCATTCAACTTGGCAAGTGTGATTCCCGCTCCGACACCAGCTCGTAAATCTACTCGTGTTCCAACTTCTTTTTCAAAAATGCAGCGAAACAGTACCGGGTGTATTCCCGCTGAACCTGTTCCATTCTTCTGGTCGTAATGGATGGCATTATGTTCACCCTCTACTCGAATAAACCCGAAGTCGCGCCCCAACAACACGCCGGCAAGATACCCTTTATCGAACTGCATGGGGACACTAGCCATTCCACTAGCTGGTGGAGATTGTTTCCACCGGACGGCACCATCCAGTGGCAGTACATTGCCTCCTACGATTCCAAGGTAGTAACCATCGTTACGCAATGGTATCTCGGGTTTTCCCCATTGAGAGGCAGGAGTTGGCGTTGATGTATCGGAAGTCTGTGACTGGTCGTATCGAGGAGCCGGGAGACGTCCGCCGGGAATAATTCCGGGTTGGGGAGCAGGCGGAACGGATTGCGGGGGTATCGGTCGAGGTGGTCTCGGGCTTGGGTTTGTTGGATCTGGTCTCGAGAGAATTTCGGCTAACAAGGCTTCGTGGGCGTTAAGCCTCTCGGATAATGATTGAGCCCGATTGTCCAGAGAACTGTAATCACCAATGTTGTTACCTTGAGCGGAAGAGAACACCGGTGCAGAAACGAAAACAATGAAGGCGAGCCAACCCTCTCGGTTAAATAAGGCACACAAGTAAGACATGCTTTTTAACATGACAAAAAACGAGGTGGCAATCTAGGCAAAAAAAAGCGCCGGGCGGCGGTGTTGGCGGGTACCGCCCGGCGCGGGTGTGGTGGGTGGGAAATGTTAAAGGGGGCGATACTATTTAAATTTATGCTAATGAATGCAATACAAATGTTCGTTGGTACGGATAAACAGTTGACCATCCGAAATAGCAACCGAGGCTCGGGTGTTGTCGTCGTAGTTTTTGCCCATCTTTGCAGAGTGGATAATCGAACCGTCTTTGGCATCTATCACAACAACCTCGCCGTTATGGTTCATTGTATAGATTTTTCCGGATGCAGCCGTTGGAGAAGCTCGCCACTTGTATTTCCCGGGCATAACCGTAGACCACTCCACCTTGCCGCTGTTCGGTTGGATGCAAGATAATGTTTTCTTGAGATCGCTAAGGACATAGAACTTCCCGCCATCAAAGAGTGGAGTGGGTACGTCGGAGGTAACTTGGGGATTGGCTGAACTTTCCCAAGCTAAGTCGTCCTTGCCCGACCTGGTGCTGGTGAAACCAAGTTTGACCGCATAAACGGGTGCCGTCTTTGGGGCGCAGACAAGAACCACGCCCGAACCTGCGACAGGAGAAGGCACAAGGCGCCACCACGGTTCCTTGTGTCCGGGATTCCATGTTCCCCAACGCCAAATTTCATTTCCGGTAGCGGGATCATGTCCCGTGAGAACATCTCCGCCGGCGACGAGCAATTGGCCTTTGTAAGGGATAATCGTGCCGAAAGACTCAAGTGATTCCTTATTGGCGTCCGAGTGTCGCTTATGCTGCCAAATGGTCTTACCTGTTTGGGGATTCATACAGAGAAGGAAGGAAGGGGCGTTGGGTTTGCCTCTGCCATGGACAGGCTCGTTCCTTTGAAGCACCGGAAGATATAACTTGCCTGCGTGAAGAGTGGCAGATGCGGAAAAAGTCCACTGAAAACAGAAATCGCCATAATCTTTTTGTATGTTGCGGCGCCAAAGTTCCTTGCCTCCCATGTCGTAGGCAACCAAGTCGCCATTGCCGTAAGAAAATACTACGAGGTTACCATCGGTTACAGGAGAAGCGTTCGCATAGGTTGCCTTGGAATCGAGCTGATAATCAAAGCCGTCCCCTTTTCCCGGTCGATAACCACTCCCGGCGTTTTGTTCCCAGAGAATTTTCCCAGTTGATCGATCCACGCACATGGCAAGTAGTTGTCCGGTACCGGTTTTTGGGTCTGAGATTCGAATGGAAGAGATGAAGACGCGATCGTCCCAGACTATTGGCGTACCTGATGAGGCGCCGGGAAGAGGAACTTTCCACTTCACTCGGTCCTTGGCATCGAACTTAACGGGCACCGGTTTTGCCGAGGAGGTAGACCCATCGTGATTCGGTCCGCGCCAATTGGCCCAATTCTCTGCCTGAGCGGAGAAACTGAAAATGGTTACGAGAAAGCAGTTTAGAAACTTCATTAAGTATTTCATAGATTTAAAGAACATCAATTTAGACATAGGACCAGCAAGATTCCAGAAAAAAGGGATGAGGGTAGGTCTATTTTCAAACCGAAGGTTGCATATGTCATGTAATACTTGGTGGAGCGAACTGTCTGTACGCAAATGCGAATCGGTAGGGGGAAAACATCATGAGATTTCATCGCTATGTCTTTGAGGGAGTTCTTGAAAACTTTCGATTTCCACCGATTGACCGAGGCGGCTTTCCCGGAGATCATCCTCTAACCACTCAACCATCTCTTCCATGCCTTTCTCCGAAGGTTGCCCTTGGTCATCGAGCTCAAATTCTTCTGAGAAATCTTCGCTCATTTCCGCGTCTAAACGTTGCATGTCTTTAGTACGCGTGTGCAGATATATAAAAGTCACTCCACATACCCCAAGCAGGATAACCACCACGGCAAAGAATGCAGCCATCTAGAATTCTTTCGTGCGAATATGCTTTATCTCTCCAGTTCGGAATTATTCAGTCTGCAACCGCAACGGGGCAACCGTCAGTGAGGAGTTTGTCGTGCAGATGCCAGAAGGCGAGGAAATCGAGTACGAAGCGGGGGGGGACAGCCAGAGCGAGAGGCCAGCGCACAACATACCTGAGAAAGAGTACAAAA
>JACNJI010000427.1 GCA_014382645.1 Verrucomicrobiota bacterium
TCAAGTGCATCAAGCCATAGACTATCGTTGGAATAGTCATACTGCAGATTCTCCGTCTCCGTCTGTTCTAAAACCAAGGTGCCGTCGTCCTCCTTCGCAAAAACACACGCCGAGACATGGCTCACTCCGCAATTTACAATTGTTTTGCGGATTGGTTTCACTCTAGGCTGGCTGAAAAAACTTTGTTCGGGTGCTTGTCGAAAGAGGTTCTGATCAGAGCCCCGAAGCAGAAGAGCTTGGACCAATCTTTACTGCCGGTGCGTTTGACAAGTAGTTTGCGCTCACCAAATGAGCGGGCAGCAATAAACCCTCGTTCGCCTTGGACTTCGATTGGGCAAATTCTTTGAATTTTTCGAGGATGCTTTCTTGGCGATGCTTTTCAAAAACTATTCCTTCCTTAAATGCGATGGGCACCCCACCTAGGGTCATCTCCACGATATGACCGACCGGCTTAACTGTTCGATTAAAGCCATCTCGTTCTGCTAATTCGTTCGAGATAAGGAAATGTAATTCCTTTCGAATGTTGTCTACCTTGAGAGTGATAATTTCGACGCTGGAATGGTAATAGTCATACAGGTCGGCCTCAATGAAGTCCCTTTTCCGTTCCCTCTTGAATTTTTTTTCACGAGAATTATTGCGCAAGCAAATATAAAGATCCAACTTCACGTCATCTATGAAGTCCTCATTGAAAGCCTTTTCGGGGTTGGGATGTTTTCTCGGAGTAAAACTGACTGTCACGGTGAACCATTTGCCGGTGCTCGTCTGCAGAGTAACGGCGTCTAGGGTAACAAGCTCGTCAGGCTTTGGGAGTTTACCGAAGCCCGGGGCGGCAACAAGGCGGGAACAGAAGAAAATGATTCCTAGGACAAGGGATAGTATGTAATGTTGGGATTTCATTAAACAGTTGTAGATCGGAGATTTTCAAAATTCAACTTGATTTTTAATTCAATATAAATCTCGTGAGAGCAATACTTACTCATTCAATTTGTATTTTCCTCTACAGTTAGCATCCATGCAAAAAGTTCCATTTCGCATCTCTACGCTAGTATTTATTAGAAATGGCAAGGGGGAGTTACTTCTTCTAAAACGGTCTAGGGCTCCAAACCTCGGCAGGTGGAGCCCGATCGGCGGTAAACTAGATTTCTTCATAGGTGAATCTCCTTTCGAATGCGCCATTCGCGAAACCTTAGAGGAGACGGGCATGAAAATTGACGAAAAAGATCTAAGGCTATTCGCATACATCTCCGAAAAGAATTACGAAGGCTCTGGTCACTGGTTGATGTTTCTCTTCGATTGCCTTGCTTCGCTAAACGATTTGCCGCCCGATGGGCCCGAAGGCACATTCGCGTGGTTCGATCGTGAAGATGTTGATAATTTGACGATTCCAGAAACCGACCACCTTCTTGTGTGGCCAATTTATGACAAGAGACACGGCGAATTCGCCGCATTGCGAGCCGATTTTTCCGAGCCGGACTACCCGAAAATTTTAGTTGAATCCCCCCCCCTTGCCCCTCCACATTAGTAACTTATAACCTTTGACCGCACACTTGCGATTTACGCCTAAAAAAAAGACATGGAAGGCCTACACCACGACACCGTTATCGAAGCACCTCCCTCAGTCTTTGGGGAAGAGAGCCCAAGCCCAGCTCCAGATAAAAAGGATGGGGAGGATCAAGAAAAACAAGAATGCGATACAGTCGACAAATCATTAGATGATGCTCCGAAGACGGGCGAATCACCGCCGGAGGAAGGCAATTCAGATCATACGGTTTCCGGCGAGGACACAGAGTCGATCCCAGAAAAAACCGACGAGGAGCGAGAAGTGGAGGACGAGGCTTTAGTCTCGTCTTGGGATAACGCCTCTGCAGGGTCAGCTCTTGCAGAAGATGGCTCGGCGTCGACCGCCTCCTGCGAAGAACCAACTCAGCTTACCGAGAAAACGGACAATGGGGAGGAGGGCGAGTCATCGTTTTGTGATGACTCGAAAGAGATAAACGAATCGGCGTCGCCTATGCCCTTTAGCGATAAAGATCCTCATACCGATACATTAATCAAGTCCTTTGCTAAAGATAATGCAGATTCGACGGTTTCCAACGATGAAGAAACCTTATGTTCTGAGAAATCGGGGAATGATGATAAGCCTCAACTTCAAGAAAAGGTCATTCCCATTTCTCAGAGACGAGAGAATATTGCAGTTAGCCTGATCGAGTCAAAGACGCAGATTCCACATTTTTATCTCCAATGTGAAATCAATGTCGGTCCATTGCTCGATGCACGTATCGCAATAAACAAGAAATTTTCCAAACTGCCGCCCGACCTCGGGGGTTTTAAGGTTACGATAAACGATCTCGTTCTTAAAGCCAGTGCCGAAGCCATTAGTTGGGTGCCGGAGATCAATGCTTCCTGGGAAGGCGATCACATCAAACAGCATGGTGCGGTACATCTTGCCTTCAGTGTAGCCGTTGAGGATGGACTCATAACTCCGGTTATTCACAACGCCGAAACTAAACTTCTGCGTTCCCTGTCCGTCGAGACCAAGCAACTCATTTCAAAAGCACGCACCCAAAAGTTGTCGCCCGAGGAAATGAGTGGCTCGACCTTTACCGTAACCAACCTCGGAATGTATGGTGTCGATTTCTTCAGCGGTATCATTAATCCGCCAAATGCTGCCGTTCTTTCAGTTGGAGCGACTAAAACAAAACCCATAGTAGACGACCTCGGAAGAATTGTTCCGGGTCGCCGGATGATGCTTGGGCTTAGTTGCGACCATCGAGTGGTTGACGGTGCAATCGGAGCATCTTATCTCAAAGCTCTCGCTGAAATATTGGAAAGTCCCACATTGATGCTAGTTTAGGTAATCTTTGCTTGAATTGCTTTCTCTGGCAAGAGGCAGTTATTTTTCATTCCGATCACGATTGGCTTTGTTCTTCGCCGTTGTCTTTACTTCCGGACTCCACTTCGCCGCGTTCATGGGCATCCCTATTTGCCCAGTCTGCCAAAGACTTTAGTTTTTCTCCGACTTCTGACTTAGCCGCAGAAAGACCATTCCCTCCAACGACCTTAGATTGACCAAACAGGTAGTACTTTATCTTGGGTTCGGTACCACTGGCTCTAACGGCAATTGAAAAACCATCTTCAAGTTCGAAGATAAAAAAGTTTTCGACCGGTACGGGTTTGCCTTCTTCGTCAAGATAACCCGGTTTTCCAAAATTTCTTACTTTTTTTACGATAATATCGGTGATCTTTGTAGGTTCATTTTTGGAATATGAGTCAATTATTTTTTTAATTATTGCAGCACCCTTTACCCCTTCAAAATAAAGATTAACTGTTTGTTCTTCGAAATAGCCGTACTTAAGATATAAATATTCTAGGTATTCCAATGCTGATGACTTCGTAAGTTCTAGGTGGGCAAGTAGTTCTGCACAGGCTAGGGCCGCTGCGTTTCCGTCTTTATCTCGAACAATATCCAAGGGCAAATACCCAAAACTTTCTTCTGCTGCAAAAACGGTGAACGTCGAGTACCTTTGGAGTATTTCTGCCCTTGTGTGAAAATCTGTGTTGTCGTAATCCCAAGCAATACCTTCATTTTCTCGCAAGGCCGTGGTGGCAACATCCTCATAATCACCAATTTTTTCAGATATCCATTTGAAGCCGGTGAGGGTGTTAACACAACGGATTCCGTTTTTAAGTGCAATTGCCTCCATCATAGGACTTGTCACGAAAGTTTTGAGAATGACGGCATTCGGGGATCCCGCCTCCGGAAGCACTCCCAGTTTCTTTAGCTTAGAGATTCGATATTCCGCCAACATACACCCAACTTGATTTCCGGTAAGACACTCAAACCGATCCTTCCCGTTAAAAACCGCTACACCAATTCGGTCCCCATCCGGATCACTGGCTATCACGGCTTTGGCCTTAATTTTATGCGCCAAGGATATCCCCTGTTTTAGGGCCTCGGGGTTTTCGGGATTTGGCGACTTTACCGTAGAAAAGTTGGGATCCGGACTCGCTTGCTCGTCTACTGAAGCCACCTCCACTCCGTGATCCCAAAGAGATGGAATCGCAGCGATCCCGCCAGTTCCGTGAATGGGCGTAAAAACAATTTTAGGGCAATGTTCCTTGAGTAGTTCTGCGTCAAGAACGGCCTCCTCGAGAGCAGCGCGATAAGCGAGGTCGTCGCCCGCGGGAAGGACGGTAAAGGGGGGGCTTTCGGCTTCGCCAGCTGAAACAACCAATGGGACCGTGTCTTGAAGCGTTAGCTTGGAATACCGATCTACAATTGCTCCCGCATGCGGCGGTACAACTTGAGCGCCATCGACAAAATAAGCCTTAAACCCATTGTCGTGAGGTGGATTGTGGCTGGCCGTAATGACAATACCTGCATGTGCATACCTCAGTCGTACGGTAAAGCTGAGTTGAGGCGTAGAGCGCGGTCCGTCGAACACCATAGCGTAGCCACCCAAAGCACTCCACGTTGAAGCCGCCAACTCACAAAAGTGACGTGAAAAATGACGTACGTCGTGGGCAATAACAATTCGAGGAACATCCAAAACTCCCTCCGATGCCATCCATGTGCTAATATAACCGTGCAGTGCCATCGTTGCTCGCACCACGGTATAATCGTTCAAAGTGTTCGAACCGACTGCAGCATGCTCCGGACTGGATTTGCCTTTGGTTTCCCCACGCTCGGCGCTGGTTAGTACTCGACCGATAGTACGGCCTCGAATTCCGCCTGTACCAAATGCCAGATTCTTGTGAAACCTATCGTTGATTTCGGTCCATTCTCCGGCATTTATCAATTGTTCTATTGAGCGAGAAGCCCAATCGCTCAACCGTTCGGTGCTCAACCAAGACCGGAGGTTGTTTGCTGCCGCATCCATGAGCTCTCCGGATGTAAGAGCCTTGTCTATCGTTTGGGTAAGTGCTTCGTCCATAATTGAGTCTGTTGTCGCTTCTGGTTGCGAGGATGAATGAAAAAAGAGAGACTAGCTAGGGGCGTATGCCCTTCGGGTCAAGCATTGGGAATAGATGCTTTTGGGCGAGAATTAAGCTCTGCTGCAAGCCGAACCCTTTTCTGCGGCGATGCCAGCTTTCGCTAAACTCCGAAGATGAGGTTTGAAAAGTTGTAGAAACCTCACATTCATAACACCCCTCATCAATTCCCGAACGGCGAGCCCAATTGCGAGCACGAACAAACAGAGCGACGTAGGAAGATGAGGAAGGATCTTCGCCTGTAGCATTCTTTATAGATGCAAACCCTTCCCGCCGCGAGGTTTCAAGGACAAGTGGGTTTGAGGCCAAAAGTAAATCGCTATATTCGATAACCGCATGTTTGCCTTCTTTCATGTAAAATAGCCCCACTTTTTCGAAAGGAGTGTTCCTGGAAATCCACCCTTTGGGCCTTCGTAATCTAGGTGCGAACCTTCCCGCCCGCCACACTAAAGACAGCCACGCGACCAGAGGAAATAGCTTGTTCGTACCGCTTGAAAAAGCTGCAAAAAAAACGAAAAGTCTTCGAGTCTCTTTAGGTGTTTCATCAAATTCTTCGTCTTTCACGGTTCCGCACTTTCATCAGTCAAGTTGGCCTCCTCTTTGGGAAAACGAAAATTTAGTTCGCCACGCTTTCCATAACCAAGTTCTTTGCGGGCCATTGCATTTTGAAAGTCTGGATCACGCCGCAGGCGGTCTAGAAAAGCACCATGTTCTTCCACTTCCTTTCTTAACTCCAACAATTCGTTCTCCAGAGTTGCCCTGCGTGTCTTCCAGTGCTCACTTTCCTCATGGGCGTCCTTTAAGCTCAAACCCAAGAACACCATCGCCACTATCGCGGCCATCGACAATATTCCAAAAACAATTCGCATGGGCAATTTGAGCTAAACTTTAACCCGCTGGCGGTAAAGCATTTTGCGATTATTTCGGAAGTTATCCTTTTGATTACCGTTCATCAGGGGTGTAAATGTCATGAAGGCGCAAAAGCCCCAACAAGGAACCGTCCTCGGGGGCCACAACGGGCAGTACCGCTATTTGCGAGGGACGTTCTTCCATTATGCGTAAAGCCGCGCCAATGGAAACACCTGGCTCCACAACAACCGGGTCAGTACTCATCAATGCCGATGCCTTAAGGGAAAGAATGTCTTCTTGTTCCCGTAACGCACGGCGGAGGTCTCCGTCGGTTATAAGTCCCAAAAGCCTACCATCACGCATAACACAGGCAGCGCCTAGGGGATATTCGGTCATCGCGATCACGAGATTTCTTAAAGATGTGTCCTCTTCGCAACATGCGACTTTCTCCATTGGATGCATAAGGTCATTCACGGAAAGCGACCAACTCCGCCCTAGCTGTCCTCCTGGATGGGTGTGAGCATAATCCTCCTCTGTAAAACCTCGCTTTTGCATGAGAGATGAAGCAAGAGCATCTCCCAGTGCTGCCGTTACGACAAAACTGGCGGTAGGCACAATGCCCAATGGATCAGCCTCACGGGAAACAGAGGCATCTAGGACTACATCCATTTTTTGACCCAGTGCCCCATCGAGATTTCCTAAAATTCCCACAAGAGAGGAACTTCGATCCCGCAAGATGGGAACCAGTGCCAACAGTTCACTTGTGGAACCGCTGTTAGAAAGAAATATCGTCGGATTTCCGGATTGATGCACACCTAGATCCCCGTGAACGGCTTCTGCAGCATGCATAAATACAGCAGGTGAACCAGTACTGCAAAAAGTAGCCGCAATTTTGCGCCCGACATGACCCGATTTTCCCAATCCCGCAACGACAATTTTTCCGTCAGGTACATCCAAAATATCTACTGCCCGCACAAAGTTGGCATCGAGGCGTTCGGCCGCAAGTTTAATTGCCGCAGATTCTGTTTCAAGAACTGCACGGGCGTTCATAATTTCAGGTATATGGTCTGGTATCATTTCGAGATTTTATAATCGATAATTGTGTTCAAATTATGCCCAGAGGGCGAGGCTTGAAAACCTTACCGCAAGTTGAAGAAGCCATTTGTTTCTCTAACACTTCATGTTTTCCATAGCGTGTCGGGTGGATTCGTTGGATATTGCATTCAAAGCTTATTTTGCTTTCTGTTCCAAAAGAAGAGCATCCAAAGTCTTGACTATTTCCATTTTGTTCATCTCTAACTATCTAAATTCATGTTTCTCGAGCAATTCTAGGCAAACTCCGATTCCTTTCTTACAAGAAAAGTTTTTGCTTTGGTGTATTTTAAAACCAAAATGTTCAGTTTTCAATGTTTCAGTTGACATTTAGCGATCAAAGCATGGCCGAGGTTAACGCCCTCGACCATGTCGGTCAATTGGAGCTTATGGAAAAACTAAGTTCCCTAACCTCCGAGGTTATTTCAGAAAAAGATTCCGATGTCGGTCGTTTTAGTCGCAACGGTAAGAACTTTTTCAGAATGCGGATTGGTGACCTGAGGATTTACCTTGAACGGGGAGATAAAACACTGCACTGCCACTATATCTTGAGAAAAAACACATTTAACGACTTTGTTGTTCGTTTCAAACTCCCGGTAAGTGAAGAAAAAGACCTAGAAAAAGACCAGTCATTCTGGAATTATCTTGAAGCTTTAGCAAAAAGGAGGGAACGTGAATAATTAGATGGCGGGGTGTATACAAGGTGTGAACACCAAAATTTTTATTCACGGGTTTGGCAAGTATTCTCATTTTTTTGGGCTTTTATTAATATACCGATTTTTCCGTAACCAATTTGTGTTCAACTTGATAAGATATCTATTATTGTTATTCAAGGGATATAATAAGAAGATTAAATTCTTTTAAATTGTCTTTCTTATATAATTATCGTTTGCCGGTTACCTTCAAAACCTCAAAATTGCTTAGACAATGAAGTTCAAAATAAACCGAGATTTTTTCAGTTCTGGCCTCCAGTTGGTCAACAGCGTGGTTGGCACTCGCAAGACAATGCCAATCCTTCAAAATGTTTTAATAGAAGCGGAAGCAGGCAAGGTGTCGCTAACGACAACTAACCTAGACCTGGGGGCCAGATGCTCGGTTAAAGCAGAAGTTGCTGAACCTGGAGCTGTAACCTTGCCGGTGAAGGAGCTGGGCAGCATTATTCGCCAACTCGCGGATATGGAAGTAAGCGTAGAAACCGGTGCCGACCCAAAGGCGACAATAACCACAAGGGGATCCGTTTTTAATGTGATGGGAATGGAAAGTAAAGAATTCCCGCCCCTGCCTACGCTTGAAGGACAACAAGATTTCGATCTAGATCGTGCGGAATTAATCCAGATGCTCAAGAATGTTTCTTATGCACAGTCCCTAAACGAGGAACGCTATATGTTAAAAGGGGTTTACTTTCTTTTCTCGGAAGACGAACTGGCACTGGTAGCAACCGATGGTCGACGCCTTGCGGTCACAAAACGTACTCTTGGAGAAAAAACAAACGAGGGAGGAGAGTTCATTTTGCCATCCTCTTCCGTTTCCGAGCTGGAAAGAATTCCTAACCTGGGTAATTCGGTGCGTGTTTCATTTACCGACAGGCAGGTGGCTTTTGAGATGAAAATAGGTAATCAAAAAGTCGAAGAGGGTGAAGCCGGAAAAGGTTTTGTCGAATCAGTTTACCTCGTTTCAAAAGTCGTGGAAGGAAAGTATCCAAACTACAAGCAAGTCATCCCAAAAGACAGTTTTAATCGCAGTGAAGTAGAGCGAGAATTATTGCAAGAATGTGTGACTAGAGCAGCATTGGTATCAGATGACAAAGTAACCTTTAGGCTAAAACCCTACGAACTAGAAATAACAGGTCAAAGCATCTTGGGGGATGCACGCGAGTCCATGTCGATTGAGTACGATGGAGAAAATGCTACGGTTTCCTTCAACCCTCGTTTCCTGCTCGATCCATTGAAGTCTTTGACAAAAGACAAGGTTTTTTTTGAATTTAGAGACGATATGAGTCCAGGTGTTTTTCGTACAGACGGTCCAAAAGAAGGAGACCCCCTAAGTTTCCTTTGTGTTGTAATGCCCATCCGAACAGATTAATTATACCAAACCAACTCTAGTTTAGCGGAAATGAGGATTCCATCCTTTTTTTAAACTCATTTATATTTTGGTAAACAGTGTTTCTATAAATTCAGGCATTTATAAATTTCATATAGGCTATAATCCTTAACCGCCAATATGATGCATTTCAACCTTGTCGAGAGTGCCCCTTAACTGTGAACGATCTTCAGAGTACTTATCTTTTCGTAGTGTCCATATTTTCGAAATAAGATCTATAAAATCATCGTCATTAAGTCCTTTTCTCATCTGTGACCTAATATCAAAACCTTTCGTCCCGAAAAGGCATGTAAAAATATGACCATCGGCACTCACTCTTGCTCTCACGCAATCCCGACAAAAAGGTTTGGTTATTGATGAGATAAGTCCTATCTCCCATGATGAACCACTTTCCTTATATCTTTGTGCGACTTCACCACGATAGCTAGATCCAATGGGTTCCAGAGAAAATCGCGACTGCAGCACCTTTAGAATATCACGAGCTGTAAAAACCTTTTCCTCTATCCATTGATTGTGATTTCCAACATCCATAAACTCAATGAATCTAGTATTTATTCCTAGTTGATTTCCGTATTCTGCAATTGGAATAATTTGATCTTCATTTACTCCTTTTTGCACCACCACATTTATTTTTACATATAAGCCAACGCTTATCGCAGCTTCTATTCCTTTTGTTACATCTTGAACTGATGAAAACCCACCATTCATATATTTGAATGTAGTTTCCTTTAAAGAATCTAGGCTGACGGTAACTCTCTTTAGGCCAGAATCGAACAATTCTTTAGCGTATTTCGAAAGTAAAAAGCCGTTTGTCGTTAGTGCTAAATCTTCATAACTCCCCAATTCACATAACATTTTGACAAGCAAGGGTAAATCCCGTCGTAGTAGCGGCTCGCCACCTGTGATTCTTTATTAAATGGCCCCAAAAAAACTAAATATTTTTGCGAGTCTGGTGATTTCTTCAAATGTGAGGATTTCTCCCTTGGGCAAAAATGCATATTGCGGACCAAATATTTCTGCAGGCATACAGTATTTGCAACGGAAATTACAGCGGTCGGTAACTGAAATCCTTAAATCTCGAATCGGTCTACCCAGAGTATCTTTAACTTTACCCATTTTACATTTTCGTAGTTCTGATTTTATGAAGCAACTTATATTTCATATCTATTTATGATACCTTCTCTATTAACCGTAAAGGATGCAATTTCACTTATTCATAAAAATGTTAATTCTCTGAATCTCGAGAATGTCTTCTTGTCTGAATCCGCGGGGCGCATTCTCCGACAACCTTTAATGGCCGACCGAGCGTTCCCCCCGTTCGATAGAGTGATGATGGATGGTTTTGCCATAAACAGTGATGCGTGGTTCGCAGGCCTTCGCAAGTTTGTAGTATGTGGTCAACAAATGGCAGGTTATATTGGCGCAGGCGTCGAATCTGTACAGGAATGCGTAGAGGTTGCGACGGGTGCATCTCTACCTACAGGAACCGATACGGTTCTGCCTGTTGAGTGGGTCGCAAGGATTGATGACGAGGTCGTTATCACTTCTCCAGCTGGAGTTCGCGTTGAATCTGGACTTTTTGTCCATCGCAAAGGAAGTGATCACGCCAAGGGTGATCAACTTGTTTCCAGTGGGAGTACGTTGAATCCAGGAGAGGTGGCGGTTGCCGCAACTTGTGGATATAAAACACTTACGGTGTCCCGTCTCCCGGTGGTCGGCATTCTTGGTACAGGCGAAGAACTCGTTGCCGTGGAATCGACTCCTACGCCTTTTCAAATACGCGAATCTAATATACATGCCCTATCTGCGGCCTGCGTTTTAGAAGGACTTCGGCCCCCTGTTGTTAATCGAGTGCCTGACGACCGGGACAAGATTAGCGAAGCGGTAGAAATGCTTGTCGGCACATCAGACCTTTTGATTTTCACGGGAGGGGTTTCCGTAGGTCGTAAGGATTATCTTCCAGACGTTCTTGCCGGTTGTGGCTTCGAGACAATTTTTCACGGTGTTCGCCAATCCCCCGGCAAGCCATTGTGGTTCGGTAAGATTTCGGACGGACCAATTGCATTTGGATTACCCGGAAATCCCATATCTGCAGTCGTTGGCTTCGTCCGCTATGTCCGATTAACACTAAACCTCTTGCAAGGCATTAGAGCTAATTCCCCAATTACGGCAGAGTTGACGGAACCTTTTAATTATACACCTTCGTTCACCCGATTCCTGCCGGTATGCATACAGGAAAGCACATCAGGGGCAATGTGCGTGCAGCCTCGACCGCCAAATAATTCTGGCGACTTGGCGGCTTTGGTGGGGACAGATGGATTTGTCGAACTTCCAGAGGACGAAAAGTGTTATCCCAAAGGCTACCTAGCCGCTTTCTTTCCCTGGAGACATCGCGGAAATTAAGTCAAAATTTTATCGCGGATGCCATCTATATTTGGGACATGACCGATGGTGCCGCCAATAAGAGGATAGCGATAAGTTTTACCCAGGAAGTTTTTGAAAACGATTTCATTTTCAGAAATCCGCTCTACGTAATCAGGGTTTATCGGAACCTTGCCCCCCCCTCCCGGGGCATCGATCACAAATTGCGGTACGGCATAACCCGTGGTGTGTCCGCGTAAACCGCGAATAATATCCAGACCCGTAGAGATGTCGGATCGAAGATGTGAACTGCCCGTAATAAGGTCACACTGGTACAAATAATAAGGTCTGACGCGCATCATTAAAAGGCGATGGACAAGACTTTTCATGACCATCAAATCGTCGTTAACTCCGCGCAGCAGAACAGATTGATTCCCCAAGGGCACTCCGGAAAAAGCTAGTTGCTCGCATGCGCTTTTAAGTTCGACAGTACATTCCGTGGGATGATTAACGTGAATACTCATCCAAACGGGCCCGTGCTTTCGGAAGATTTCCGACAATTCCGGCGTGATACGCTGTGGCAGAAACACTGGTATCCGAGACCCAATACGAACAAATTCGACATGAGGAATCTTCCGCAAGCGACCGAGAAGATAATCAAGTTTACGATCCGACAAAAGCAATGGATCGCCACCACTCAAGAGGACATCGCGAATGCTGCTATTTTGTTCAATGTAGGCGAGTCCATCCTCTAGAGCAGGATGAAAATTGTAATCCTGGGCATTTGAAACCATCCGACTTCTAGTGCAGTAGCGACAATATGAAGCACATCGGTCTGTAACCAAAAACAAGACTCTATCTGGATATCGGTGAACGATTCCAGCAACGGGAGAGTGTTCATCTTCACCAACGGGATCCAACATTTCCTCTTGGCTGGTTGTCATTTCTTCCACTCTTGGAATAACCTGGAGGCGAATGGGGCAGTTGGCGTTTTTGCGATCTATCAAATTAAAGAAAAAAGGTGTGATCGCCATCGACAGTTTACTATACGCAAGGCGGCACCCCTCACGTTCTTCATGGGTCAATTCTAGGTATTCCTCAAGTTGGGAAAGGCTTGTTATGCGGTTCCGTAGCTGCCAAGACCAGTTGTTCCAGTCCTTGTCGTCAACCTCGTGCCACAAGCCTTTTCCGCTGAACCACTTCTCTTTGCTGTCTTCGGGGTACATATTAAATTTAAAAATCAAGAGTAGTCTTCTGTACAAAAAGGTCAATCGTCTGTTGGGTTTTAAGAAACTGATATTTTCCTTTGCCAACCAAAAACGTTATGTCCAGATTAACCATTTATGAATCGTATAAGATTCTTACTGGCAATTGCGGGATTATGGTCTTCGGCCTTTGCCTTGGACAACCAAGAGGATATGCCGCCGTTCCGATTGCCGGGGGTCGATGGCCTCATTTATAATTCAACAGACTTCAGGAAATCCGAACTGCTCGTAATTGTCTTTCTCTCAAACCACTGCCCGACATCACAAATATTTCAGCATCGCATCATTCGTTTGGCAAAAGAGTATCGGAATAAAGGATTGGCTGTTGTTGCCATATCGCCAAACGATCCAGAAGCTATTTTGCCAGACGAATTGTCGTCTTCGGCATTGGGTGATACTCTCCCCGAGATGGCATTGCGGGCAAGAGAATTGCAATATCCCTTCCCATATCTTTATGACGGGAAAACGCAAGAGGTAGCAAAAGCCTATGGGGTTCGCGTAACTCCCCATGCTTTCCTCTTCGATAAGAAACGAAAACTTCGGTATTCTGGAAGGATTGGAGACCCAAAAAACCCGGATCGGGAGGATCGCGAAGAGCTGAGAATTGCGATTAACTCCTTGAATCATGGAATCGAACCGGCGGTGGTTCGCGGGCTAGTTTTTGGAAATTCTATCAAGTGGATTAAAGATCGTATAATTGCCGAAAAAACGAGAGAGCGTTTTGCTAGAGAAAGCGTTTATTTGAAAACTGCGAATATAAGAACACTTAAGTTTGTTAGAAGGAATGATTCAAAACTACCAAAATTAATTTATGTATGGAGCAATCAAGATAAGAATAACCGTCAAGAATTGCTTCAACTTGCTGCAATCCATAAAATTTACAGAAAAAGGGGATTAAAGCTAGTTACTATTTGTGTGGATGGCAATGATTTCACTGATGTCGCGAAAAAACTCTTAATCGAAACTCAGTCTTCAGGAACAAATTATATTTGCTCAGGCACCGAAATTTCTCCAGTTGTTGAGCTCAGAGCAGAAGAGGGACTAGAAACAACTCCATTTCTTGGATTATTAACATCTGAAGCTAAGATTTTTTATCGATCGACGAAGGGGTTGGAACCATTAACTATCAAACAGCATATTATTGAAGTACTTAATTTAAAAAAGTGAAGAGTTTATAATAAAATGATAATGAAAAAGAAAACTGTCCGTATACTTGTTATTGGTGCTGGGCATATGGGCATTTCTCATGCCCGTGCGTATTCCAAGTTAGAAGGTTTTGAGATATGCGGCGTGGTAACTCGATCATTACAGTCGTCTCAAGAAATGGTGAACGAACTAGGCCCTATGCCTCAATATGTTGATTTCAATCAGGCACTAAGAGAAACCAAACCTGATGCCGTCTCCATTTCTTCTTATACAGAAACTCACTTTCCTTATACCATAGCCGCCCTTGATTTCGGTTGCCATGTTTTTGTTGAAAAACCTCTTGCGGAAACTGTCGAGAAGGCTTGTGCCATTGCTACTAAGGCCAAGGAAGTTAATCGCAAGGTTGTCGTTGGATACATCCTTCGGCATCACCCATCATGGATCAAGTTTATTGAAATTGCTCGTGACATGGGTAGTCCACTTGCAATGAGAATGAATCTCAACCAACAAAGCAAGGGAGAGAATTGGGAGACTCATAAAAATCTCATGAAAACAACTTCGCCAATCGTGGACTGTGGCGTTCATTATGTGGATGTGATGTGTCAGATGACTCGCTCTAAACCGACACGGGTACATGCTGTTGGCTCGAGGCTTAGCGATGAAATAAGTCCTACCATGTATAATTACGGGATTTTCAATATACAGTTTGAGAACGGTTCCAGTGGTTGGTATGAAGCCGCGTGGGGGCCAATGGTGAGTGAAACGGCTTTTTTTGTTAAAGACGCAATGGGCCCCAAGGGTTGCGTGAGCATAGTTGCCGACAAGACGGAAGAGGTTGAGAGCGATGATGTCGATTCGCACTGCATGACTAATATTCTGAAGGTCCATCATGCTGAATTAAATGAAAAGGGCGAATTTGCACACGAGGATGAATTTATAAATACCGAGGATGAGCCTGGCCATGACGAGTTGTGTGAACGAGAACAGGCATATTTTCTCAAGGCTATTAAAGAAAACATCGATCTTACGAACCATCTAGAAGACGCAGTAAACAGTTTGGCTATCGTTTTGGCGGCAGACCTATCTTACCGAGAAGGGCGTGCCATTAACCTGTAAATTGTTGTAGTTCATGTAGCATGAACAAAACAACATTATTTTATTTGCACTCAAGAAAGCGAAAAGAGCGTGTATTTACTTGTACATTTCATGCGTTTATATCTGTGATAAAAATATCGGTATTTCAAAATACAATATCAAGATTATGGGTGCGAAAGTGAAAATAAACAATAATGAACCACTGTTTATTCGAATGAAAAATTACCGTGCTACAGCTCTAGCTTATTGTGTACTGAATTGATGTCTCATCAAGAATTCATGAACGAACTTTCTAGGCTATATCCCGTCGATCGCCTGCTGACCGAGGATGTCCATCTTGCTTCATACCAATCTGATGGGTTGACTGCTTTCGCTGTTCGTCCTCGTGCCGTGGTCGTGCCAGAAACCGGGCAAGAAGTTATTGAAACAGTTCGTATTTGTTCTAGGGCAAAAGTGCCCTTTGTTGCACGAGGTAGTGGGACTAGTTTGTCGGGAGGATGCTTGCCGGTTGAAGATGGTATCGTAATAGCTCTCAACCGCTTGAATAAAATTCTTGATTTGGATCCTGTACGGCGAATTGCTATTGTTGAACCTGGAGTTGTTAATTTAACTGTTTCCGAGAAGGCGGCTGATTATGATCTTTATTTTGCACCCGACCCTTCAAGTCAGAAAATATGTACTATTGGCGGAAACGTAGCGTTTAATTCTGGCGGTGCACATTGCCTTAAATACGGAATGACTACTAATCATGTGCTTGGCTTGAAGTTAGTTTTAGCAACAGGCGAAGTCGTTCAATTTGGTGGTGATTCCTTGGAAATGATAGGCCCCGACTGGACTAGTTTATTTGCAGGAAGCGAAGGCTTATTTGGCGTGGCATTAGAAATAACTCTTCGTTTGCTCCCAAAAGTCGAAGCATATCATACTGTTTTGGCTGGATACGATTCGCTTGAAAAGGCTGGCGATGCAGTTTCTATGATCGTTTGTTCTGGTCTCCTTCCCGGCGCACTCGAAATTATGGATAAGCTCGCCATTGAGGCTGCCGAATATGCCGTTAATGCGGGTTACCCCAAAGATGTGGATGCTGTGCTTATTGTCGAACTTGAGGGACCCGCAGAAGAATTGGATGCCGAGAAGCCACTTTTGGCAGAATTATTAAGATCTTCTAGCCCCACGGAAACGCATGTTGCGGCAGATGCTCTTGAACGTGCTAGAATTTGGAGTGGGCGAAAGAGTGCCTTTTCAGCTGTTGGTCGATTGAGTCCTGATTTCATTGTGCAGGACGGGGTCGTCCCTCGCAACCGTTTGGGAGAAGCTTTGCGAAAGATCAAGGACGTCGGTGAGAAATATAACGTTCGCATCGCTAATGTTTTTCATGCCGGAGACGGAAACCTGCATCCTCTAATTATGTATGACGGCCGAGTTGACGGAGCACTAGAACGTGCAGAGTCTGCTGCCAGCGAAATTTTGATGACTTGCGTTAAGATGGGTGGGTCCATCACGGGAGAGCACGGCGTGGGTATGGAAAAGCGACAATATCTTCCGACTATGTTTAGTGAGGACGACATCGACTTGATGAAGTCCGTCCGAAGCGCTTTTGACCCCGCCGAAATTTCCAATCCTGGAAAAATGTTTCCTGACGGTGAAGCTCCCTCTCTTTCTCTCTATGGGTTGCACCCTCTGGAAAAGGCAGGCCTGATTTCTCGGGAATGACAATACGACCACAGTGCTCCGAGGAAGTTGCTGTGGCGGTATGCGAGTCCTCGCATGTCCTCGCAGTAGGAGGAAAGACCAAACCTGCCCTGACGATGTCGCATGAAGGAGATTTCATCGATTTGTCGGGGTTGTCTGGAATTGTGGAATACGAGCCTAGTGAATATGTTTTTTCCGCCAAAGCGGGAACGCCGATAGAAAAAGTACAAGCGACTTTACGGGAACACGGTCAGTACATGCCTTTCGATCCTCCTTTTGCGGAAAAGGGCTCAACTCTCGGAGGAATGGTCGCAGCAGGTTTAAACGGCCCAGGGCGGTTGCGTTTTGGCGGCATTCGCGACTTTATAATCGGAGTTACTTTTGTGGACGGCAGGGGCCGCCGAATCAAAGGCGGAGGCAAGGTGGTTAAGAATGCAGCAGGATTTGATTTTCCTAAATTTCTCGTTGGTAGTCTCGGCTGTTTTGGGATTTTGACGGAGGTAAGCTTTAAGGTATTTCCCGAACCCCGGAAATTTCTTACATTGCGACTTCCTTCCGTGAATTTGGAAACCGGAATAGATAAAGTTCGTTGCGTGGCGGTTTCATCTTGGGAACCAGACGGAATGGAGTTAAATTCTGCAGGCGATGTTTTTTTACGAATAGGGGGAGCCGAATCCGCCTTGCCTAAAAGGGCTGATCGGATTCTATTGGAACTTGGCGGCTCGGGAGAGCTGATCGCTACCGATGAGGCCGACAAATTTTGGCGCAATGCAAACTCATTTGGTTGGGCTTCACCTGACGCCATCTTGGTAAAAGTGCCCGTGACTCCAAACAGAATAATAGAGCTGGACGAATTTCTTTCATCCTTCGGAGCATCGCGTCGATACGGTGTGGCTTGCAATGTTGCATGGGTGGCGTGGCCTGCCGAAAGTGCGGTGATGGGACTTGATTGCGGTTTGCGAGAGAGAGGTTTGCGAGGACTTGCCTTTCGGGGACAGGTGGAACATCCATATTTGGGGGAGTGGGCCGATGGAGTCATCACAAAAGCAGTGAAGGCGGCTTTCGATCCCGATCATAAGTTTCCGTCAATTCCATGAAGCACAGCATTCCCGTCGATAAATTAGGGCCAGCCGGACCTTTGATGGCGGAAGCGGTTCAATCGTGTGTACATTGCGGATTTTGCCTTCCTACTTGCCCAACCTACGCGGAACTTGGCCAAGAAATGGATACGCCGCGAGGTCGCATCATACTGATGAAAGAAGCATTGGAAGGTAAATTGCCAACCGAGCAGGTGCTCCCACATTTAGACCGTTGCCTTGGTTGTTTGGCTTGCGAGACATCCTGCCCTTCTGGGGTTGAATACCGTAACCTGCTTGGTCCCTTTCGGGAAAAAGCAGAAACGGAAAGCAGGCGAAGTGTCGCGGAAAAGCTGAAGCGAAAAGCATTACTGTCCATTTTGCCTTGGCCGGGCAGGTTTCGAATTGCCGCCACGGTGGGCATGCTGGCTAGGCCATTCGGTCGGCTTTTGCCTGATTTTGTGCGCTCCATGTTGGCCTTGCTGCCAAAAACGTTGCCGAGTGCAATCAAGTTGCCAGAAGTGGTAAAGCCAATGGGGACGCCAAGAGCTCGCGTCGCTTTGCTTGTCGGGTGTGCGCAGCAGGTAATGGATCCCAAAATTAACGATGATACGATCGCCGTATTGGTTCGTAACGGAGTCGAGGTGATGATTCCTCGCGGCCAAACTTGCTGCGGTGCGCTCGGTTGGCATGTTGGAGCCGGGGAGCATGCCCGTAGGTTTGCCCGGAAAAACCTTGAGGCCTTTCCTGATGATGTGGATGCCATTTTGACCAACGCTGCCGGCTGCGGTTCCGGTTTGAAGGAATATCCTCTAATTCTGAAAGGATCGACCGAAGAATCAGCGGCAAAGTCTTTTGCCGGCAAGGTTGTCGATTTCAGTGAGATTCTGGACCAACTGGGCTTGGAGACTCCGCCCCGCACGAAAGGTGTGCCTAGAGTTGTTTATCAAGACGCTTGTCATTTGCGTCACGCACAAGGAGTAACGGAGCCACCTCGACGATTGCTGCGGGCGATACCCGGCGTGGAACTTCTGGAAGCAGAAGAACCCGATATATGCTGCGGTTCTGCAGGAAGTTACAACATCGACCAACCAAAAATTGCAGCCAACTTGGGCAAACGCAAAGTAAGTAACTTATTGAAGACTAAACCGGATTGGATCGTGTCCGGGAATATTGGGTGCATCATGCAAGTGCGGTCTTGCATGAATGGCAGTGGCCAAACCCCTCAGGTTATTCACCTAGCCGGATTGCTGCGGCGAGCCTATGAGGAGGAATTGTAGCAGGCTTGTAAATGGGGGGTGCTTTGCCCGGATCCGCTACTTCACGGCGCCGGCAAACTTTTCCACGATGGATTCCATCTCGGAAGCATGTTCTTCCATCGAAGCAAGAAGCCTGAACTGAGCAC